>JALOLM010000257.1 GCA_025455985.1 Candidatus Nanopelagicales bacterium
GAGGTAGGCAAGCCGGTCTTGGTCGTCGAAGAAGCACGCCGCGCGGTTGTGGCCGCGCTGCACGATGTGCAGCGGCAAGCCGTCGATATGGATGCGTGTACGGCGGGGCATGCCGCAAGCATAGCAGAAATTGAGCCTGGCCCCTTTTCCCCTCAGGAGCCGGCCGTACTCAGTGATCTCGTTGCCACGCCCAATCCAGTCGCAGTCCAGGGCAGCATCGACGTGACCGCGTTGGCATCGGGCAGCGCCGTCGTCGTCGGGGCCGAATGGACGCTGAACGGGTCCAATGGCGCGATGGAGCCCGCCGACGGGAACTTCGGTTCCGCGACCGAGGGGCTGTATGCGCAACTGATGGCCCCTCACGAGGCAGGGATCTACGATCTTTGCGTGAATGCCACTGACGCGGCCGCCAACACGAGTGACGATGCCTGCATCGTTTTAGTCGTCTACGATCCGTCTGCCGGATTCGTCACCGGCGGTGGCTGGATCTGGTCGCCGCCCGGGGCCCTGTCCGCCGACAGTGCCGCCACCGGCCGCGCCAACTTCGGCTTCGTTTCCCGCTACCGTAGGGGAGCGAATGTCCCCGACGGGAGCACGCAGTTCGTGTTCCAGGCTGGCGGTCTGAACTTCCACTCGAACACCTACGATTGGCTGGTCGTGACCGGAAGCAATTTCGCGAGGTTCAAGGGCGCCGGCACGGTCAACGGAGCGAATGCTGAGACCGGGCAACCCTATCAGTTCATGATCTGGGCCGGTGATGGCAATCCCGATACGTTCCGGATCAAGATTTGGTACGAGGATGACGGCGAGGTGCTCGTCTACGACAATGGAATGGACCAGTCGATTGGGGGTGGCCACATCATTATTCACACCGGAAGTCAACGATAGCAGCTTTGGGCAGTGCAGTTGCCGGCTGAGGGGACCCTGAGGGTCCCCTCACGTCGGTGGGGAGTTGCGTACTGTTCCCCCAGGTCTGGATACGATTTGCGGCCACCAATGCGCGAGCCAATGCTGAATGCCCCGTGGCGCTGTTCCAAACGCCGCTGTTACCGAAGCATGCGAGGCTGGTTTGGGCCGAAAACCAGCCCCCACCCCGGCATCACGCGACCGCGGCAAACGGATCATGCGGCCGCACCTGTTCCCACAGCCCGGGTGCGATGTCCGCCAGCCGCATTGGCGGCTCGCCTTTGAACGAATACAGGAGTTCTGGGTTCGACTCCGGGAAGTAGTACGCCCAGCTGTCCCCGCCGTTCAGGTTCAGGTACACGAAACCCGGAGATCTGCGTACTCCGGTCACGGCCGCGGGCTCCGGGTTCACCAGCAGCCTCTCGCGGCCGGGGAGGGCGACATAGCGTGGGTCGCGCGCTGGGAGCCCAGCCCTTGCCCTTAGCTCTGCGACCAGAGCGTCAGGCTCTCGCTGCACGGCATCCGGATGAAGATGGTCGAAACGAAAGTCGGCACTGCCGCTCTCTCGCATGTTCAGCACGAATCGGCGACCCGCGAGTGGATCCTCCAGCCTTTCGACCACGGGATCGGCGATGAACAGCAGCTTGTCGTTCTGGCAGCTCGTCACGTCGAGCGGGTAGGACAACGTCATTCCGTTGGCTGACAGTCCGACCTGCTCGCGTAGGCCGGGGACTCTGAGGTTCATGTGCCGCAGCCATAGCTTCAGTCGTTCTGGTGCCACGGGGGTCGCAAGGCGGACGAACCCATGCGCGCGCAGCCCTATCGCCGAGGTGATCCCGGCAGACGATGAGTGATGCAGCACGTAGCTGACGCCACCGAGTCCGATCGCCGCCAAGAATGCGGCGATGTCCGCGAAGCCCCGGTCGGTATCGAGGTCGAGTACCAGCAGGTCGGTTGGAGCGTTCGGGTCGGTGCGCCCAGCCCTGGACTCGTGGCGCAGGGGGCGGTCTAGTTGGCCTTTCAACAGGCAGTGGCCGGCCTCGCCATGGGTGACGAGCAGGGCATAGAGCTGGTCGAGGTCGGCAGCGTTGCGGGTGAACGACCAGAAGCGTTTCACCAGCGGGTAGGGGGTGGTGACGACGGACCCGGAACTGCGGACGAAGCGCTTCGCCATGCGCGTCCCGTCGCTGGCGGCGAGGAGGGTCAGCAGCATCGGAAATGTGTCCAGGGTGTCCGGGCAAACCCACCACGGGTGAGCGACCCCGGACAGCTGGGAACCGCTTCACAAAGCCATGTGTCCGGGCTGTCCAGGGTATCCAGGGTGTTTTTGAACTGATAAAGAAATATAGATAGTCCTCCGACAGGTATGCGCACCGTGGAATGAAGTTGGGAATTCACCTGGACACCTTGGACACCCCGGACACGCGCGCGCATGGTGCTAAAGCAGCCCACGCTCGGCGAAGCTGGTGATCTCGCTCCCGCCCACGATCAGGTGGTTGAGCACGCGCACGTCGACCAGCGCCAGCGCATCGCGCAGCCGCCGGGTGATGGCCTCGTCTGCCCGTGATGGCTCCGCGACTCCGGACGGGTGGTTGTGCGCGAGGATCACAGCGACGGATAGGAAATCCAACCCATCCTGAGCGTCCAGGTTGGCAAGGCCCGATCGCCCAGGCACACCGGCTTGCCCAGAGCCATCCCAGAGAAACGGATCCGTTCCAACCTCACCCCAGGTGTGTCCCATGAAGCCATTCGCCCTGGCCGCCCCGGCGGTCGCACTCGCACTCACATCCATGTCCGCGGTCGCCTGGTGGTCCGCGCCGGTCGGTGCCCCACTGGTCATCGACGAAAGCCCCTCGCCACGGACCTGGTCGAGACCCTCTGCGATAGGCCACGTCTGACCGCCACGGGACTGCGCGACTACTTGAGCGCCTACAGCGCCCACCCCGAACGTCTGGCCCCGGCGCCACAACCCGCCAGCGCCCCGGGGCCCACACCCCTGGGCCCTTACGCCGGCATCGCCCCAGACAACCGCCGCGGGGGTGCCCATGACCTCCATTGATCAACTCGCCGCAGCCTACCGCGCCCTGCGCTGCCACCACATCGCCGCCGGCCTGCCCGCCCTCCTGGCCCAGGCCGAGGCCAACGAACTGTCCTACCTGCACCTGGCCGAGCAACTGGTGGAACTGGAACGACAGGGCCGGGCCCGCAACCGCCTGGCGCTGAACCTGACCAAGGCCGGCTTCCCCGCCATCAAGCGCCTGGAGGAGTTCGACTTCCGCCACCAGACCACCATCACCAAACGCCAGATCAACCAGTTGCTGGACTTCCGCTTCCTCGACGAGCGCGCCAACCTGGTCTTCATCGGTCCCCCTGGGGTCGGCAAGACGCATCTGGCCATCGCCATCGCGCTCAAGGCCGTGGAGGCCGGCTACAAGGCCCTGTTCACCACCGCACTGACCCTGGTCGAGGCCCTGGAGATCGCCGAGCTCAAGGGCGAGCTCAAGCGCAAAATCGCCAGCCTGCTCAAATTCGACCTGCTGGTCATCGACGAACTCGGCTACCTGCCCATGAACCGACAGGGCGCCTACAACCTCTTCCAGCTTATCAACGGCCTCTACGAGTTCCGCTCCGTCATCCTCACCACCAACAAGGACTTCACCAACTGGGGCGAATTCCTCCGCGAGGACGCCGTCGCCGTCCCCATCGTCGACCGCCTCATCCATCACTCACATGTGTTTATGCTCGGAGGGGAAAGCTATCGCCTGAAGCGAAAAATCGCTAACTGACCAACATTCCCTGACTCCGGGGTGGGTCAAAATTGTTGGCCGCTAGTGGCTCAGTTTAGGTGGCCATTGACAGTGGCCGCGCTGCACGATGTGCAGCGGCAAGCCGTCGATATGGATGCGTGTGCGGCGGGGCATACCGCAAGCATAGCAGAAAGTGAGCCTGGCCCCTTTTCCCCCTTTTCCCCCCGGGGGCGACTCCAGCCCTAGGATTCGCTCCAAGTCGATCCGCAGCGCGGGGGCCTTGTTCTTGACCACATCCCAGACGATCTCATAGTCCACCCCGAAATGGTTGCGTCTTGGGGCTCATCGCGGCTTTGCGGGGGGTCAGCTAAATGG
>JALOLM010000258.1 GCA_025455985.1 Candidatus Nanopelagicales bacterium
GTCACCTTGGCGCTGAGGTTCTGAGCCAGGTAGGTGCCTGTCACTGCGTTGACCTGTTTGGCGGTGGCCTTGTCCCTGCCTGGCTGGCCGCTGATCTGCTTAGGCAACTTCTTGATGTCGCCGTTCTCGACCAGGGCGTTCAACAGGATGGTCTGCGCGATCGTCTGAGCAGCGGTCGAGCTGAAGCTGGTGCCGGCGCCCTCCACGATGGCGGCCAATCCCTGGTCGGGTGCAATCACAAATCCTGTATGGAAATCGAAGAGGTCGCCACCCTTAGTCCAGCCACGCACACCAGCGGAGTCCAACGCCGGGTCCTTAACCGAGTCCCAGCCGAGGCCGTACCGGAAGGCTGCGGGCGGGGCGGTCTCGAGGGTGCTGGTCGTCTGGTCGGAGCCCATCGTTTCGATGGCCGAACTCGACAGGATGCGTTTGCCGTCCACGACCCCGCCGCCGGTGAATACCATCGCCAGCCGAGCCATGTCGTTGGCGGTCGATAGAAGTGCACCTGTGGCGAAGAGATTCGGTACCTGGAAAGGCTGGGCCTTCCCGTCTTGGATCACTGGGGCGACTTTCCCGGGGACTGGCAGGGACGTCGGATAGACCGAGTGCTTCATCCCCAGTGGCTTGAGGATGTTCTTGGCCACGTAGTCCGGCAGCGACATCCCAGACACACGCTCCACAACCACCCCGGCCAGGGTGTAGCAGTCGTTGCAGTACACATTCATCGAGCCGGGCGTGGTCTTCAGATACGAGTTGCGCAAGCCCGCCAGAACCCCGTCCACGTAGCCAGGCAACGGTTTGGTGGACAGGCCGTCGGCATAATCCGAGCCGGGGAATCCGGCGGAGTGGTTGAGCAGCATCCGCACGGTGATCTGCCGGTACTGCGGCGATTTCATGGTGAAGTCCGGCACGTACCGCACAACCGGGGCGTCCAGTGAGACCTTGCCGGCGTCGACCAGCTGCATCATCGCCATGGCCGTGACCGTCTTACTCACCGATCCGATCCCGTACTTGGTGGTCGGCGTTGGCTTGGCCCCTGCGGTGTTCACGCGGCCGAAGGTCTGGCTCCACACCCGCTTGCCGTTGGCAACCAAAGCCACTGACACCGAGGTAGCTTTGGTCTGGTCCATTGTGCTGCGGACGACCTTTCGGCCCTGCTTGATAGTCGTGTCGAACGTCGGCGCGGGTTGCTTCTTGACGGGCACCATGGCCTGTGCGGCTGGGGCCCCTGCGAGCACAGCCACGCTGGTCACTGCGGCTGTGAGGATCTTGACGGTGCGCATCTGGCCGGCCTCTCTTGCCACGCGAGGCCGCGGTGCATACGCCGACCGTAGATGCTCGAGGGGCGGCTGTCGAGCCCCAGTGACCTGGGAGCACACATCTGACCAATCGACCGTTCCGCGCGCAACCCGGGTGCTTCTACTGTGGGTACTCCTCGCGTAAGCAGGAAGGCCGAGCATGTTCATCCGTCGAATACCGACGACCGCACTGGCTGCCGCGGTGATCGTCAGCGGCCTGGCTGCGGTGCAGGCCACTGCGTCAGAGCCGCCCCCTGGCCAGGACCTGCTGACCTCTTCGATCCCGTGGAAGGACTGTGGCGAACAACTCCAATGCGCACGGATCAGGGTGCCGCTGGACTGGGACCGCCCGCAGGGTCGCACGATCGGCCTGGCCGTAATCCGCCACCTCGCCAGCAATCCCGAGCGGCGCATCGGCTCGATGTTCATCAACCCCGGTGGACCCGGCCAATCCGGAGTGGAACTGGTCAAAGGTGCTGGCAGCGACTTGGACACCTGGGGCGACGGCCGATTCGATGTCGTGAGCTGGGATCCGCGCGGCACGAATGCCAGCACCCCGGTGCGCTGCTTTCGAAGCGAGGCGAGCGAGGCTAAGTTCTGGAAGGGCGCCACGATCCCGACCACGAAGGCACAGTCAAAGTCCTTCAGTCGCAAGTCCGCCGCTTTGGCGCGGCGCTGCGGAAAGATCAGCGGTTGGCTGCTTCCTCACATCTCCACTGCCGACACCGCCCGTGACCTTGACCACCTACGAGCGCTGGTTGGCGACCGCGGGCTGACCTATGTGGGGTTGTCCTACGGCACCCTGCTCGGGCAGACATACGCGAACATGTACCCACGACGAGTCAGGGCGATGCTGCTCGACGGCGTTGTGGAGGCGGTGCAGTACTCGCGTAGCGCTGAGGCTCGTGCAGCAAACTCCGTCAGCGGCAGCGACGCGGTGTTCAATCAGTTCCTTCGCCTGTGCCAGCGCGCCGGGCCGCAAGAGTGCGCTCTCGCGGGTGGGAAGCGCACACCCTCGGAGAAGTTCGAACGTCTGCTCAAGCGCGTCCGCAACTCACCCATCCCGGCGCCGGACGTCGATCCGCCGGGGGCCCTGAACCTGGGCGATCTGCTGCTTTCCCAGTTCCAGCCTCTGCGGGTTCCGGCGGAATGGCCCGCGAATGCTGCGTCGCTTGACGCGGCGCTGACCGGAAACGCCTCGACGCTTGAAGCGGGGGCACAACCCTTTCTGACTCCGCAGGGCTGGGCTGGGGCCACGACCTCCGCGGCGATCTCGTGCGCTGATGCGCCAGCACGCCGCGAGTTGGACGCGTGGCCGCAGGTGATCGGTCGGCTCGATCGGATCAGCCGCATGCAGGGGCGCGTGAACGGATGGTGGCTGTGGGCGCCGTGTGCGGCCTGGCCGGTGCGCGGGCAGGATTCCTACCGCGGGCCGTGGAACGCATCGACCCCCAACCCGATCCTGCTGATCGGAACACGGTTCGACCCGAACACCGCTTACCAGAACGCGGTCAGCGCCGAGCGCTACCTGGGCAACGCGGTGTTGCTGACCCACAACGGCTACGGCCACATCAGCTACCAAGATCCCAGCGCCTGCGTCGATCGGGCGCGTGTCGACTACCTGGTGGATCTCAAAACGCCTCGCCGCGGGGCCGTGTGCCAGTCGGACCTGCGACCGTTCCAGCCGAGCCCCGGACCTGTTGGTTGACGCTCGGGTAGTTGGTTGACGCTCGTCGCGCGACAGACGTCAACCAACTGCACGAACCCCACCCAACGCCTTGACTTATTGATAAACAGTAATATTGTTATTCAATATGGAGACGAAGTCTGGAACCGTAATCCGCATCCTGCAGACCCTGTTGGCCGTCGGCTCGCTCCTACTGGCGATCACGGCTGTTTTCTACACCGCCATCGCGATCGCCCAAGGCGCTGTGCCGTCACCAGTCAACGTCCAGCCCTCGGAGGTCGCATCGCAGACCCTCCTGGAGACGATGAGCGTTTCCCCCGGCAGCACGGTCGTCGTGCAGGTTTCAGAAATGGACGCACTGACAGCATTCGTGGTGACGCTGCCGAACACCGCCGTCGCACTACTGGTGTCAGCGATTCTCGCCCTACTCGCTGCTCTGTTACGCGACACCGCCGCCGGCCGACCCTTCACCGCCCAAAACGTCAAACGCCTGCACTGGGTAGCCCGACTGACCCTGCTGGCGGCGGTCGTCGGGTGGTGGCTGGGGCCGCTGCTCAACGCCTGGGCGCTGGCCCGCTTGGACTCCGCCGTCGTGACCGCGCAGACCTCTTTCGCGCCTGTCATCGTGGCACTCGGCGCCTACGCGCTGGTCACGATCTGGGGACGCGGCGCGGAGCTGGCCGACTTCGAGGAGAACACGGTCTGATGGCCGATCGGATCGTGGTTCATCTCGACGACCTGCTCTCACAAAGGAACATGACGCTGACCCAACTCGCGGATGCCATCGGAATCACGCTAGCCAACGCGTCCATCCTCAAGACCGGCAAAGCTCGGGCAATGCGATTCAGCACGCTGACCGCGATCTGCCGGGAGCTGGAATGCCAGCCCGGGGATCTGCTGGAGTACCGGTCTGACTGAGTGCCGTTGGTTGACGCTCGGGTAGTTGGTTGACGCTCGTCGCGCGACAGACGTCAACCAACTGCACGAACCCCACCCAACGCGCGTTTCAGCTCGCGCTGCCAACCATCGACGACAG
>JALOLM010000259.1 GCA_025455985.1 Candidatus Nanopelagicales bacterium
GCCGACTGGCAACCGCAGTAGAGGTCATGACTTCCTCCTTCAAGGAGGCCTTGCGTCCAATCTATTTCATGCCCGCCAGTGGTGGCGTCCGGATCTGCAGGCTCATTCGGTCTCTCGGGGGCCGTCCCCCCACGATCCAGGTGCCGCAACCTTGATCAACCTGCAAATCCGGACACGAGAGTCGGGTCACAGGCGCACCTTGAACGCGACCAGCGCGGTCTTCGAGCCGCGGATCACTTTGAGTTTGCAGCGGCCGGTCTTGAGGACCTTCAGCTTCGCCGCCTTGGCCTTGCCGACGACGACGCAGACCTTTGGCGTCCTGCTGGTGACCTTCTTGGCGCCCCTGGCGTTCTTGGGAAGAGCCACGAGTTTTGTGGCGGTGCCGGCGATGCTCGCCGACGACCAACTTGGGGAGGATCCGCCGGGGACGAGCAACCGAGGCTGCGCGCCGCCAGGGAACGTGCACATGCCATCTGCGGCAACGCCGTTCGGCCGGGTGCTGACTGCGATCCCGTCCGCGTTCTCCCAGGCGAAGTGGTCGCCGTCCGGGGAGAACGTGGGGTTGAGCGGCTTGTCCGCCGGCACGGTGCAGTGTCCGGATTCAACGGGTGTGAGCACATTGCCGTTCCTGGACAACGGAACCCAGTCGAGGTAGCTGACATCGCTGGTCACCGAAGCCACAGCAAGCATCGCGTCGCCGCTGCGCGTCACGTCGGCCTCGGTCCACCAGAGATCGCCGTCCTGTGCCAGGATCACGGTCGGCCCCGAGGCCGAACCCGGATCGGCGATGCCGACGTCGCGTTCGTTTGACACGATCAACTGGCCGTTCCACCAATGCGGGCTGTAGATCCCGCACCACTGCCGCAACTGCACCGAAGCGCCGGGCGGGGTGATGCCCACGCAGGTATCGGTGGTCCAGCCGGGATAGCCGGAGAACCTCAGGTAGGAGTAGGCGATCTCATCCCCGGCGGGATTGGCCACCACCTCCCCCAGTCCGGACGGCAGGCCACCTGAGTCCATGTGCGGGAGGCCACTGTTGATGACCTGCCCGGTGCGGGGGTTGATTTGCTGGGCGCTGTTCGCAGGGCCGCGCACGGTCAACAGGGTTCCCGCATCATTCAGTGAGGCGCTGCCGTATGCCGCCTCGGAGGTTCCCTGGGTTGTGAACCGCACAGTTGTGGCGCCATTGGGACTCGTGCCGAACACGTTGAAGTCTTTCGTGTAGGCGATGGTGCCGGAGGGCTCGCTGCCAGCGGCATTGGCAGGAGTCGCAGTCAGCACCAGCGCCAAGGTCGCGAGTGTTGCTGTCTTCATGCGATGTCCTCCCCGCGGCCGTGCGCGTATGCAGGGTTCTCACTATGGCCCTCCAGACACCCGAGCAAGATCGTCTTTTCGGGGGATGCCTGCGCCGCGTGACATCGGGACCTCAATGGGCAGACGTGCCGTGTGCGAAAGTGAGGGTCGCATCGGAAGGGAATCAGATGATCAGTCGTGTTGTGGCAGTGACACTTCTGCTGCTGGGAACTCTCGGCGTGACCACGGCACCTGCATCTGCCGCCGGGTTCACGGTGACCAGCAACGCCGAGACGCCGGATGCGAATCTGGCCGACAACATCTGCGCGACAGCTGCGAATGTCTGCACCCTGCGAGCGGCGGTGCAGCAGGCCAACGCTTCGGCTGGGACGGATGTCATCACGGTTCCGGCGATGACGATCTCGCTGGAGGCGGTGTTGCCCATCACCACCAGCCTCACGATTCAGGGCGCGGGAGCCCGCCAAACGGTGCTGGCCTCCAACGGCGTTCCCCACGGGATGCTCGCCATTTCCGCCGGAGTTGTCACTGTCGGTGGCGTGACGATTTCGGGGGCCACCGGGGGTGCGGGAGCTTTGGCGGTCAGCCAGACGGGTGGCGCGCTCACGCTGGATCGGATCCGCGTCACCGGCAACCTGGCGTCTGGTGTTGGTGCGACCTATGGCCCGGTGTACATCCAGGGTGGAACCATGACGCTGCGTGACTCTGAGGTCTCCGCCAACAGCACGACGAGCACCTCGTCGAGCGGTTGGGGTGGCGCCGTGTCCGTCTACAACGGAACGGTCACCGTCGTGAACTCCACCTTGGCCGGCAACACCGTCGCGGGTGCGTCCACCGCCCACGGGGGTGGGGTGTGGGCCGGCAAGGACAGCCTCGTGACCATCACCTCGTCCACGATCGCCGGCAACACTGTGAACGCGCCGAGCCGCTTCGGTGCGGGTGTCTTCCAGATCACCGGTGGAACGGGCAGTATCGAGGTTTCCGATTCCATACTGGCCGATCCCAAGGGCGTCACGAACTGCTCCGGCGGCGGCAAGGCGCCATCGTTCGCGAACCGCAATCTCATCGATGACACCAGTTGTGGCGCCGCCTCAGCCACCCGCACGATTGCCGCAGCCCAGTTGGGAGATCTCGAGGACAACGGCGGGACGACGAACACGCGCGTGCCGGGCGCGGGCAGCCCTGCCATTGATGCAGCATCAGTGTGTGTCACCCCGGCTGATCAGCGCGGACAAGCGCGGCCGATCGCGGGGGCGTGTGATCTCGGCGCCACGGAGGTCGGCTCGGATCGCGAGGCGTCCGTGACCGTCTCGAACCCATCTCCCTCGGCGGGCTCGGACATTGTCGTCACCGCCACTGCGCGCAACAAGGGCGCGGACCGCAGCACCGGGACGTCGTTGACGATCACAACGGCGGGCGCGGCTCAACTGCTATCCGCAACAGCGCCGGGCGGCCCCTGCACCATCGCGGGCGACACGGCCACCTGTGCGCTGGGTGCACTTGCTTCCGGCGACGCCGTGGAGGCGTTCCTCACCGTCCGGATGCCTGCTACCGGAGCTGTGACGGCCTCGGCGACCGTGGCGGGGCAGCAGCCGGATCCGGTCGCGGGTAACGATCTGGCCAGTGCGGTGGCGACGGTCCTGGCCTCGGCCCCAACGAGCACCCCCTGCAGCGTGCTCCGGAACGGCACTGCGAAGCGCGACGTTCTCTCGGGTACGGCCGCGGGCGACCGGATCAACGGCAAGGGCGGCAACGACCGCATCAACGGCAAGGCAGGCAGTGACTGCTTGGCTGGCGGCGCTGGCAAGGACAAGATCACCGGTGGCCCTGGCGCCGACCGGATCTCGGCCGGCGCCGGCAACGACGTGATCGCTGCCAAGGATGGGGCGAGGGACCGCATCAACTGCGGGTCCGGCACGGACACGGTCACCGCCGATCGCAAGGACCGTGTCTCGCGGACCTGCGAGAAGGTCCGGCGCTGACGGCCACCGGCCTTGAGGCAGCATCGGGCGGCGCTGAATCGGCTCTTCCAGCAAGTGCACGGAAGACCCGGTGGAGGTCATGAGGAAGGACGCCACCAAGAACCGGACCGCACAGGCACTGTCAATGCCGGAGATTGCGACGCAGAACCCGACGCGACACGCGTACCGACGAGGAGTCGATCCGACGGTGGCGGCTGTGTCCGCCAGACGAAGGTGACTCCTCGCCGCGCGCCGGCTACCGGTCCAGCGGCGCCGGCACCGGGTTCTTGTACTCGAACCCGCCACAGCCCAAGGGGTAATCCTTGATCTTGCCTTCGGCGCGTTGGGTGAGCACGAAGTCCACCGGGTCCGCGCCCAGCCCGCCGTCTGCGGGGTCGGTGCTGTCGGTGACCTTGCCGAACAGGCGGCTCACGGCCTTCTCCGCGGTGTCGACGTTGAACCGGTCATTGCCGAAAGCGGCGATCACGTAGGTATCGAACTGCGGGATCGTCACCCCGGGGCGTTGTCCGTCAGCAGAGTCGAACGCCAGATCCTGGTCGATCTGCAGACCGACCGATCGGCGCAGGAACGGCTTGGACCCAACGGGCCAGGACTGCGGGAACGGGGTCGCGTTGAAACAGGTGAACAACGTGGCGTCCCAGTTGCCCTCGGGGCGGCCGTACCCCTGGGTGATCTTGCCGTCCCACGGCAGGTTGGTGACCGGGTAGGTCAGGGGCAGCA
>JALOLM010000260.1 GCA_025455985.1 Candidatus Nanopelagicales bacterium
GGAGGCGACAGCAAGACGATCGTCTGGGCGAACTGGACGCTGTACCTCGACTACGACGAGGAGTCGCGAACCTACCCGACGCTGGTGCAGTTCGAGGAGGAGACCGGGTACACCGTCGAGTACCGCGAGGACATCGACGACAACGTCTCGTTCAACGGCAAACTCGCACCACAACTGTCCAACGGGCAGAACATCGGATACGACCTCGTGACCCCCACCGACTGGCTGGCCGCGGAGTGGATCCGCAAGGGCTACGTGGGCACGATCGACGAGGTTACGGTCCCGAACAAGGTCAACATCCTGCCCGCCCTGGAAGACGTCAGTTTCGACCCGGGCCGGGAGTATTCGCTGACCTGGCAGTCGGGCTTCGGCGGTCTGGCCTGGAACAAGGAACGCATCCCCAACGGCCTGACCAGCGTGAACGACCTGTGGGCGCCGGAACTCAAGGGCAAGGTCGTGGTGCTGTCCGAGATGCGCGACACGATCGGGCTGATCATGCTCTCGCAGGGCGTGGACATCTCCGAATCGTTCACCGACGAGCAGTTCATGGCAGCCCTCGACGTGCTGCAGCAGCAGGTCGACTCGGGCCAGGTCAAGCAGGTCAAGGGCAACTCCTACAAGGAGGACCTCATCAACGAGCAGGCGTGGGCCGCGATCGGCTGGTCCGGCGACATCTTCCAGATCAACGCCGAAGAGGGCGACAAGTGGGAGTTCGCGCTGCCGGACACGGGCGGCACGCTGTGGAGTGACAACCTCATGGTGCCGATCACGGCCTCCAACCCAACCGGCGCCCACGCGCTGATGGACTACTACTACCGGCCGGATGTGGCCGCCGAGGTCGCCGCGTACGTCAACTACGTGTGCCCCGTGCAAGGCGCCCAAGAGGAGATGCAGAAGATCGATCCGGCGCTCGCCGAGAGCGAATGGATCTTCCCCACCGAAGAAATCCTCCAAAACGCATACGTCTTCCGCGCACTCACCCCAGAAGAGCAAGTCCAGTACACCGACGCGTTCGGCCGAGTCATCCAGGGATAGGTAGCAATGAGCAAAACTGACATCACCAAGGCCGAGGGCGATCTGTACCTCGAGAACCTCACCAAGTCGTTCGGCGACTTCACCGCGGTGGACGACCTGAGTCTGCAGGTGCCGCAGGGCTCCTTCTTCGCCCTGCTCGGCCCCTCCGGCTGCGGCAAGACCACGACCCTGCGGATGGTCGCGGGACTGGAGGCACCCACTGCCGGCCGGATCCGCATCGGTGACGCCGACATCACGTATGAGAAGCCGTACCGCCGACCGGTGAACACGGTGTTCCAGAACTACGCCCTGTTCCCGCACATGGACATCCAGGAGAACGTGGGCTTCGGGCTCAAGCGCCGCGGGATCAAGGACGTGGATGCCCAGGTCGCCGATGCCCTGAAGCTGATCCAGCTCGAGCAGGTCGCCAAGCGCAAGCCGACCCAGTTGTCCGGCGGTCAGCAGCAGCGGGTCGCGTTGGCTCGTGCGATCGTCAACCGCCCGGCAGTGTTGCTGCTCGACGAGCCGCTCGGCGCCCTTGACCTCAAACTGCGCCGCCAGATGCAGCTGGAACTCAAGCGCATCCAGACCGAGGTCGGCCTGACGTTCATCCACGTCACCCACGACCAGGAAGAAGCCATGACGATGGCCGACACCGTGGCCGTCATGAACAACGGGATCATCGAGCAGATGGGCCCGCCCACCGAACTCTACGAGTCCCCGCGCACCGCGTTCGTGGCCAACTTCCTCGGGCAGTCCAACCTCTTCCCCGCGAAGGTGTCCGGCGTCGACGGCGACAACGTCGTTCTGGAGGACTCGGACGGCCGCTTCCTGATGCCGAAGAACCGGGTTGCCGATGGCGTCAACCTCTCCAGCGGCTCCAGCGTGCTTGTCGGCGTTCGGCCGGAGAAGATCAACATCGGCCCGCTCGATCCGGGACAGGAACCGCCGTCCCACGGGAACTACGTGGACGGTGTCGTGGAGGCCGCGAGTTTCCTGGGCGTGAGCACCCAGTACGAGGTGCGCACCGCCGGTGGCGACGCGATCAGCGTGTTCGCCCAGAACCTCGACGTTCACGGCCTGATGCCGGTCGCCTCCCAGGTGCGGCTGACGTGGCTTCCCTTGCACGGGTTCGTTCTCGACGGTCATGAGGACATCAACGCCGGCGTCGAGTCCGAGCTGGTGGTCGGCTGATGTCCATCGCAGCTGCGATCGGCGACACCCTCGAGGAACAGCCGCACAAGAACAAGCCGCAGAAGCAAGGGCGCTTCACCCCGTACTGGCTGCTGCTGCCGGGACTGCTGTGGCTCACGATCTTCTTCATCGTCCCGCTCGTCACCCTGTTCGGCACCAGCCTCATGACCCCCGTGCCAGGTGGCGACGTCGGCGAGTTCGAGCAGACGTTCCACTTCGCGAACTACGTCGACACGCTCACGGACAGCACGTACTACATCCCGCTGTTCCGGTCCTTCATCTACTCCGGCATCGCGACGCTGCTGGCCCTGGCGATCGGCTACCCGCTGGCCTACGCCATCGCGTTCAAGGGTGGCCGCTACCGCAACATCCTGCTGGTGCTGGTCATCGCGCCGTTCTTCGTGTCGTTCATCCTGCGGACGGTCGCCTGGCGGCAGATCCTCGCCGACGAGGGTCCGGTCGTGGCCATCCTGCGATACCTGAGTCTCGTGGAGCCGACCGGAGGTGTGTATCCGTCCGCCTTCGCAGTGATCATGGGTCTGACGTACAACTTCCTGCCGTTCATGACACTGCCGATCTACGCCAGTCTGGAGCGGGTCGACCACCGGCTGATCGAAGCGTCCGGGGACTTGTACGCCAAGCCGTTCACCGGTTTCCGCAAAGTCACCTGGCCGCTGTCATTGCCCGGCGTCGTGGCAGGAACCCTGTTGACGTTCATACCCGCGGCTGGTGACTACGTAAATGCCGCGCTGCTCGGTAGACCGTCGAACACGATGATCGGCAACCGGATCGAGTACACCTTCCTGAGCGTGAACGACTACCCCACCGCCGCGGTGCTGTCGTTCATCCTGATGGCCACGATCCTGGTCCTTGTCCTCTTCTATATCCGCCGCATGGGCACGGAGGAACTCGTATGAGCACCGACACGGCAACCAAACCCCCCGTCGGGGTGCGCGTGCGCAGCTGGTTCGGGGACAACGCCCTGAAGTTCTACGCGGTCATCGCCTTCGCCTACCTGCTACTGCCTGTGGCCTACACGTTCGTCTTCTCGTTCAACGACGCCGGCCGCACGAACATCGTGTGGCAGGGCTTCACGCTGGACAACTGGAAGAACCCGTGTGGTGCGCCGCAAGTCTGTGAGTCGGTCGTCAACTCGATCGTCCTGGCGCTCGGCGTGACGATCATGTCGACGATTCTCGGGACGTTGATCGCCTTCGCGCTGGTGCGCTACCAGTTCCGCGGACGGGGCACCACGAACCTGACGATCTTCCTTCCCATGGCCACTCCGGAGGTCGTCCTTGGTTCGTCGCTGCTGGCGCTGTTCCTGAACATCTTCGTGCCCCTGGGCTTCTGGACAGTCTTCATCGCCCACGTGATGTTCTGCATCAGCTTCGTGGTGGTCACCGTGAAAGCGAGACTGGCCAGTCTCGACCCGCGCCTGGAGCAGGCAGCGATGGATCTCTACGCCAACGAGCGAGAGGCCTTCCGCCGGATCACGCTGCCGCTCGTGGCGCCCGGTATTGCCGCCGCGGCGCTGCTGGCGTTCTCGCTGTCGTTCGACGACTTCATCATCACGAACTTCAACTCGGGGCAGTTCACAACCTTCCCGAAGTTCGTGTACGTGTCGGCGACGCGCGGCATCCCCGCGCAGGCCAACGTGATCGCCTCGGCGATGTTCTTCATCGCCTTGGCTCTGGTTCTGGTTTCCCAGATCCGGAACATGCGCCGCAAGGAGGCCTGATGCCGTTCGCGCAGAGCGCGGGCGATAGGGCCCGCGCGGCCTTGGCGCAGGTCAAACACGAGCTGGCTTTCCCACCCGGACCGCCCCGCGCCCCGGGATCCGCTGGAGGGCCAGACCCGCGCAGACCTCGTGGTCGTCGGTGCCGGGCTCTCGGGGTTGTGGACCGCCGTGCGCGCCAAGCAGCGTCGGCCGGACCTCGACGTCGTGCTGCTGGAGGGTGGCCGGATCGCGAACGCGGCCTCGGGCCGTAACGGCGGCTTCGTCGCGGCGTCCATCACGCACGGGCATCTCAACGGTCTCGAACGCTGGCCCGAGGAGTTCGCCGAACTGCACCGGATGGGCATCGAGAACCTGCGCGGGATCGAGGCCACGATCGCCGAGTACGGCATCGACTGCGATTACGCCCGCACCGGCGAACTCGGGGTGGTGACCGAGGCCTACCAGCTGGAACACGCGCGGGAGCACGTCGCG
>JALOLM010000261.1 GCA_025455985.1 Candidatus Nanopelagicales bacterium
CAGGGCTTTTCGGTCGACGGCGACGGCCCATTTACGGTGTATGCGCACGTCGTGGGTCCGTACGACACCACGGCCGTTGCGCCCGGACCGGTCGACCCGGGTCTGGAGCTGCTGGTGACGACCGCGGAAGCAGTGCTGGCCACCGCCGACGGCGGACGCTCTGACAGCGACGTGGTTTTCACCAACGACGAGGGCACGGCGACCTTCCAGGTCGGGCTGAGCGGCGGCTCGGCGGCGAGCCACACCATCGACGTGCGTACCGTGGTCGGCGATGACGATGTCGCGTCCGGCGCGGCGGTGAGTTTCTATCGATCGCCGCCGACGCTCGGCGTGGAGTTCGACAGCCACATGCCGGGCAACGCGCGGGTCCCGCTCATCGTACGCGCGGTCTCCTCGAGCGGTTCCCCCCACACCAATGTCTACATCGAACTGGAAGCCACCGGCGGCACTTTGGGAACTTCCTCGGGGTATACGAATGCGCAGGGCGAGCTGCGCACGACCGCCAGGCTTGCAGCCGACAGCAACCAGATAACGATCGGGATCCGGGCGCGGAGCGCGCCCGGCGCAGAGATCTACGATTCCACGAGCGTCAGTGGCTTCCGCGGTGCGATCGGCATCCTCGGTCTGGCGGGGCGCCGGGAACGAGCGAGCTCGAATTCTGCGGTTCCTGGCGAGCCCGGAGACGGCTACCTGAACACCTGTGGCTTCGGCCAGAACCCGGCGGCCTGCTTGCTTGCAACGTACGGGACAAACAGTTACGCGGCGGTGGCAGGCGGCTCGGCCAGCTTCACGCATGATCTCCAAGGGAGTGCGGCGACCGGACTGGCTGTCGGGACCGGGAGCATCACATGGAATGCGGGCTCGTCCTATTCCGTTGCCGAGGTGCAGGCAAACTTTGCCGTCGCTACGGCACCGGTGCCGATCCGCGTGCGCCTCGAATGCGCTTCGGGTTCGGGCGAGGCGCATGTTTCGCGGATATCCAGCACCGGCAACCACGTGGAGTGGCTGGGTTTCGTCGGTGGCGGGCCTGACCCGGGCTTCCCTCCTTACAACAGTCCTTACGCACCCTACACCTGGGGCGGCGGCGTGATTACGGTCGACTTCATCGGTGTCGTAGGCGCCAGGTACAACATTCGCGCTCTGGGGGCGGCGAGCACTTGTCCAGTCGGGGAACCCGATTGCGACCTGGTGCCGAACGGCGCGTGCTCGTACGAGCTGACGATGGGCGATGCGATCGACTATGACGAATGAAGAAAGCCGCGATCGTGCGGACGACTGGACCGGGTATCGGCCACAGCCTGATGCCCGTATCCGTGGAAAACCAAGCTGGAGACCGGCCATGACCCTTCATCACTCGGCCCGCCCGTGCATCGTACCTGTCGCGATCACCGCCGTCGCACTGCTGTGGCTGTCTGCTTGCAGCAGCGGCAGCACTGGAAACGGCAACGATCCCGCGCCGCCGATCGCACCGCCAGCCGCCGGGCCGACTCCGCCGCCCATTCCACCCCCGCCGCAAGGTCCGCTGACCGGCGACGCCGCTGGGCTCGCCAAGACGGCGATCCAGACCGTGGACGTCGGCGATACCTACACGCCGGCAGAGATCAGCGTGGGACCGGCGGGCGAGGAGATCATTCGCACCAAGCTGCAGATCGTGTTCCGGCCGGAGGCGAGAGTCGGTCAGGTGAACACGCTGCTCACCGACCTGAAGGCGGTCATCACCACGTCCATCGCCAACTTCGAGACTGTCGTGGTGCGCATTCCCGACCCGGGCAGCCTGGGCGCGCTGGACACCATCGTCGCGCAGATCGAGACCGAGCCGTTCGTCTGGTTCGTGGGCCGGTCGATGCTGCCCACGGCCGAAGCACTACCTGGAAATATCGAGCCCGAACCCGGCACCGGTGTGGCTGTCCGGCACCACCTCGCGGTGGGGGCCGCCGGCGCCTGGAATGCCCGCGGGGCAATGGTGGACAGCACGCGGGTCGTGATCTGGGATTACTTCGGTGACGGGGTTCCGAACGACGACCTGGACCATGCCTACGACGGCGACCCGGCAGTGGACTTCGCCACCGGCGCCCTCATTAACCACGGTTACCACGTTGCCGGGATCATCGCCGGTCTCTTCGGTGGCCCGGACGCACCGCGCGGTTACGTCACCGGCATGATGCCGGGGAAAATCCAGCTGTCAGTCATCGACGGCCAGAAGACGGATCCCCTGGACGGGAGCCTGCGCCTGCTGATGCGCCTGCAGGCGCTGGGGGGAGGAACGGCCCTCGTGAACATCAGCCAAGGTGTCAGTGCCTCATGCAACACGCCGGTCACCTGTCGTCCGGACGCGGAGTGGCGCCCGTGGGGGGCCTGGTGGGTACAGGCCATCCGCACGCTCGGGCTCGAGAACCGCGTGCTGATCCTGAAGAGCGCCGGCAACATCAACGACAACGGCAACGACGATGCCCGTTACAACCGCTTCGAGGCGATCGCGGCGCTGTCGCCGGACCTGGTGGATGCCAGCGGCACTCCGTTGCCGCCACTGACCAACACGCTGGTTGTCGAGAACATCCGCCCGATGCCGGACTTCCCGTACGAGGGTCCCCGTTGTCTGTCCTCACTCTCATGGCGGGGCGGGAACGTGGGCGCCATCGGCTCAGGTGTCTGGTCCCTCACCGACGCAGGCTCGACGGCCGACTACCGGTCAGGCACTTCCATGGCCACGCCGCAGGTTGCGGGACTCGCCGCCTACCTGCTGGCGATCCGTCCAGAGCTGACCCCTCAGGAGATCAAGGCGATCCTGCTCGAGACTGCCGCGACGGTCCCCGCGGCGGTCGACCCGGGCTGCTCCGCCTGGCTGTCCCCGGCACCCATCATCCAGGCTTACCCGGCCCTGCTGGCCCTGGATCGGCCCAGTGAGGGTAACGAGCAGGTGCCCGTGCGCCGCGCCATCCTCGACATCAACGACAGCCGTACGTTCACCGGCGACGACATCGTCGCCTTCCTGCTGGCCTTCGAGACCGCGCTGGGTGCCGTGGACTTCGGTCGTGCCGATCTCAACAACGACGGACGCACCGGTGGGGAGACTACCCGGCCGTTCGATCTCGACCTGGACCGCGTCCGCGCGGCCGGCGGCGTCACTGCGACGATCCTCGGCGAATCCTTCGCGTTCGACGAGACCGCCCTCACCGACGTGGCCATCCTCTGCTACTACGCTTATTCCTCGCTCTACACCGGCAGCGCCGAGGCGCGTGATCTGTTGCTGGAGCCCTACCGGGAACTGGGCCAGTGCGGCGAGGTGTCCGAGTACTCGGTGTCGGCCACCTTGCAGGGCCGGATGTTCGCAGGGGTTGCGGTGCCACTGTGGGTGACCGTGAGCGACCGCGATGGCGCGGTCGAAGGCGCCAGTATCTCGGTCACCGCCGAGGGCGGTTCCGCGGGCGGCGGCGTGACCGACGTGGCCGGACGCATGGAATCGTCTGCGAACATCGACCCCGACGCGGAGTTCCTGACGCTGACGATCAAGGCATCGGTGGATGGAGAAGTCGTGGGCGAAAGGGTGCTGCGGGCCGAGCGCGCATTGCCGGCAATCGCCGGCGGCGCGGCGCGCGTGCCCTGTTGCAGCCTGAGCAACATAAGCTCGGGAGCCAGCCTTTCTCCGCCGGGCGGCACGGCGAGCCATGCGGTCGTCCCCAGCCGGACTATTACCTGGACCTGGGATCCCGGCGTATCTCCCGAGGAACCGACCTACCGCAGCAAAATGCAGAGCTTCACGGCCACGGGCCACGATGTGCAGCTTCAGGTGAGTTTCGGCACTCTGAGCACATCCGACGACGATCCCACGTACCTGTCGCTGGTCGTTGAGACAACCGGGCCCGCACCCAGAAATGCATATACCCTTTTCGACTGTCCCAGCGGCACGCCCTGGGAAACCGGTTGGCCTAGCGGTGCTTGCGTCTACGTTGCGGGCAACATCGAGCGCTTCATCCTGGGAGAGCTGGTCCCGCCACCCGGCAATCCCGGCACC
>JALOLM010000262.1 GCA_025455985.1 Candidatus Nanopelagicales bacterium
AGGCCCGCCGCTGACCTGCTGCAGCGCGTCGACCTGCGAACACCCGACCAGCAACGGCCCCGCGAATACCCAAGCCCACCGCCTCATGAGGACACCTCCCCAGCAACGATCCGCGCCTTGGCCGCCATCGCTGCCTTCTCCAGGTCGGCATCGGCGATGACCGACAGATCGAACGGTGCTGGCAGCAACAACTCACAGTTGCGATCCAGGGGTGAGCCCAAGCGCATCGGCGGGTTCTCGATCCAATCGTTGGCCGACAATTGCCGGCTCAACGACGCCAGCCCCTCTTGGCTGTAGTCCGAGACGGTCCAGTCCGCCGATGAGGTGTGGTCCAACGAGGTCGTGAAGATCGACATCGTGCCATCCCGGTTGTCGACCAGTTCGACCAGTTGTTGCTGTTGCGGGAAGTCGATGCAGGAGGCCGTCGTGACCTCCCAGAACCCGCCGCCCCCGGGTTTGGGGTGCGGGATGATCGTGTTGATGTGGGTGTGGCCGTTCATCCACGCGACGCAGTTCGGGTACTCCTGCAGCATCGCCACGAACTCCTCGGCGTGGATGAGTCGCTGGGTCGGTCCGACAACGGGCTGGGCTTCGTTCTCCAAGGTGGTGCTGTTGTGATGGCTCAGCACCAGGCACAGCTTGTTCTCGGCGGTGGCCTGCTCGAGACCGGCCCGCAGCCAGTTGAACTGGTCCTCGGGCACCGCCCCGTCCGGCCCGGCGACCTGGTTGCAGGTGTCCAGCCCGAAGGCCCGTACGTGGGGACTCAGATCGGCGACCCAATAGGTCTTGCCCGTGTCGATGTTGTCCTGGGTGAAGCCATGACCCACCGGGCCCGGCCGGTCCGGCGATTGCAGGTGTGCCTGCATGAACTCCACACCCTCCAGCAGTTTGCGCTGGGGGTCGGCGGTCACACTCTTGACTCCGGACTGGATCCCGTAGTTGACCCGGATGTTGTGCAGGAACTGGTTGACCGGGCTCAGCTCGTTGGCCCAACCGCCCAGGAAGTTGGCCGCGAACGGCTGCCAGACCGCGGCCTTTCGATCGCCGACGGCGAACCGGCGCAGCGCATCGGACATGACCAGCGTCCCGAGGAAGTCCGTGTCGTGGTTGCCGTACACGGCGTACCACGGCGTAGCAAGGCCCACCGACTCCACGGTCTGGCTGACCGCGGACTGCAGCATCCCGGGCAGGGTCGGGAAACCGTAGTCGCCGTAGGGGTCGCCGGTCGGGTCCTCGGGGTGGTAGGCGAACGTCGACTCAGCCCAGACCTGCACCCCTTCGTAGACCCCTGGCTTACCCGAGTTGGGCGTCACCGGAAGACCGTCCAGAAGGTCGATGTACCACTTGAGTTCCAACGCCGAGATCATGTCGGCGCTGTCGCCGGTGTTGAAAGCCGCCATCATCGGGGCGCCGGTCAGGGGGCTGAACTGGGCGGCCCGCATGGCTTGCACCATGGCCGCGACGACGTTGACGGTCAGTGTGTCCTGAGGCCGGAACGACCCGGCCCACAATGAGGGATCCTGGCCGACCATGATGTCCAGCCGCGCGGGTGACTGGGCATCCATGATGTGCATGTCGCTGAGGTGGCCCAGATAGGCGATCGTGCGCCGGCTGTTCGCCCGGCCAGGTCGCGCGGCACGGCCAAGAACGTCGAAGCGCGGGAGGTACGGTTCACCGGAACCCGAGGTCAATTGCCGGTACTGGCGGTACTTCGGTGAGGTCAGACGGATCGTCTGCTCCAGGGTTGTGGGGACGTCGGCGGGCTTCGTGGGCTGCGCCAGACGGGCCGCGAGGCTCTGCTGCGGAAGGCCCAGAGCCGCGGCAAGACCTGCGGACGCCGACAAGAAACCCCGTCGTGAAATCCCTGCCATCTGCGCCTCCGCCTGCGTGTATTCAGGCAGCGTCGCAGGTCAGAACGGGTGAGGCTAGTGCGACCCGCTGGGAACTTCGAGCTCCTCCAGGCTGGTGGCCGGCTCGCCCCACGGCAGATCGGTGAGCATGGCAGCGAAGTAACCGATCATCTCTTCATCGGTTATCGGATCAACCATGACGGTCATCTACTGTCCCTGCCCTCGCCCGGCTTCCACCGTAACCGGGTTCTGCGCGGCTGAACACCACTGTTTCGCTTTCTTGCGCACTTCTGACATTCCCGTTGGCGGCGTTGAGGATTCAGCGGACCCGGCGCGAAACCGCGGTGGGAACGGGCTCGAGGACGACCTCGAAAGCCACGAGTTGTTTTGTGTACGGATTGCGCGCCCACAGCAGCACGCCACCGTCGGTATCGCGCACCTGGATCGCAATTTCGTGGCCACGGTTGGCCGCCTTGACGCGGGCGCGCGCCTGCCGACGCAGACCATCCAGAGTCCTGCGGCCTTCGAGGCTTCCGGCCAAGAACCTGATGTCGGTGACCAGTGCCACTGCGTCGGTGGCCCGTATCCAGGCGGCCTGACTGACCACGGAGGGCTTTGCTGGCTTGCCGATGTCGGGGCGACCGTAGGTCCACTCGGCGTAGTTGCTGACGTCGACGTTGGCCCGCCTGGGACCCACGAGTTCCGCCGAGCCGGAGGACAGCAGCCCGCCGCGGACCTCCAGCGTGGAGGTGACTTTGACCGGCAGGCTGCCGTCGTCGATCCGGTAGGCCAAGGACCACGTCTGCACATCCCCAGCGACTGCGCGGTCCACGCTGGCGGCGGCGTCGGCTGCGAGCAAGTGGTCAGCGCACCGTTGCGGCTGGGAGGGCACCAGCGTCGAGTCCAGATCGACGAAGCGATCGGGGGCCAACAGATCGATGCGTAGGTACTTGTCGAAAGCCCGGGACGCGATCACGCCGTACTGGGCGCGGCTGAGGACCCACGGCCGCTTGGCGAAGCCGAGGTAGTCGGCTGCTTGCTTGACCTGCGACTTGCGCAACCGGGCATCGAGCACGAACCCGCTGCGGTCGAAGGTTCCGACACCCCGCTGCACCAAGGACGGCCACCCCGTATCCAGAACCCTGCCGGAAACGGGGTCATAGCGCTGTTCTTGAACGACCCGACCGGCTGGCTTGACCCGCAGTCGCACCGTGCCGCCTTGCTCGAACGCATCCCGGGAGGTCACACACAGGGCGTTGAGTTCGGTCACTGCCTGGTCGACGGGGATGGGTTCAGCCGCAGCCGGGCTGGCCGCCAGTAGGCAGGCGGCAGCGGCGAGCAACCCCGTTCGGCGTATCACCCTGCCTCCTGCGTGGCGAGTAGCGTTCCTACCCACAGTGTGCCCCTGCTGCCCGCGCGGCATGCGGACCGGGCGGGCGACACCGCTTTTTGGTCACACCTGCTCGAGGAAACCGCCGGACTGATGGGCCCACAGCGCGGCATACGTGCCGCCGGCGGCCAGCAGGTCGAGATGGCTGCCCTGCTCGGTGATCCGGCCGGCATCCATGACCAAGATCCTGTCCATCGCCTGGATCGTGGACAGTCGGTGCGCGATCACCAGTGTGGTCCGGCCGGCCATCGCCCCGGCCAAGGCACGCTGGATGTGCACCTCGCTCTCGCTGTCGAGTGCACTGGTCGCCTCATCCAGCAGCAGGATGCGGGCGTCTTTGAGGATTGCCCGAGCGATCGCGATGCGCTGGCGCTGACCGCCGGACAGTTTGACACCGCGCTCACCGACCATCGTCTCGAATCCATCTGGCAGCGACTCGATGAAGTCGATCGCATAGGCCCGCTCGGCGGCGTCGCGCACTTGCTCGAACGTCGCCCCGGGAAGGCCGTAGGCGATGTTCTCCCGCAGCGACCGGTGGAACAACAGCGGCTCCTGCGGTACGTACGAGATCTGCTGGCGCACGCTGCGCTGGGTCACATGAGCGATGTCCTGGCCATCGATGAGGATGCGCCCGGCCTGCACGTCGGAGAACCGCAGAAGCAGCCTGGTCAAGGTCGACTTGCCACTGCCTGAATGCCCGACGAGACCGATCTTCTCCCCGGCCGCGACAGTCAGGTTGAAGTCCTCGAACAGCGGGTCCGCGTATTG
>JALOLM010000263.1 GCA_025455985.1 Candidatus Nanopelagicales bacterium
ACCGCCGTCGGCGAGGAGCGGGCCGGGGATCTGCTCGGCACGTTCGAGGGCACCTTCCCGGAGGCCTACAAGGAGGACGCCGCTGCCCGGGAGGCCGTGGCCGACATCGTGAACCTCGACGCGATAGGCGATTCGGGGATCTCGGTATCACTGGCGCAGCCGGCGGTGGTCACGTCATTGCGCGACCGCCGGTTCACGATCTACCGGGCAGGCCCGCCGGTCTCGTTGGCATCGGTCATTCCGATCCTCAACGGCTTCGGTGTCGAGGTCATCGATGAGCGTCCCTACAACGTGACCGGCCGCGACGGCGTGGAACGGCACATCTACGACTTCGGGCTGCGGCTGCCCGACGGGGACATGCCGAACGCGGCGACGTTCACGCAGCGCTTCAGCGAGGCGTTCCTGGCGTGCTGGGGGATTCAGGCTGACGCTGACGGCCTCAACACACTGGTGACCACCGGTGGGCTCGACTGGCGCGAGGTGGCGGCGGTGCGGGCTTGGGTGGAGTACGCCCGCCAGATCGGCACCCCGTTCTCCGCTCAGTACATGACTGAAGTGCTGGTCGGCCACACCGAGATCGTGCAGTTGCTGGTGGACCTGTTCGAGGCGCGCCACCACCCGGCCGACCACGACGACAAGTTGGCCGAAGCACTGCATCACGAGGTGCTGACCGCTCTGGACTCGGTGGCGTCGCTGGATGACGACCGGGTGATCCGGCAGTTACTGGGAATCGTGCTGGCCGTGCTTCGGACCAACTACTTCCAGCGTGTCGACGGCGCCCCCAAGCAATGGCTGTCGTTCAAGATCGACCCGCGTGAGGTCCCCGGGATGCCGCTGCCGCGGCCCAGGTTCGAGATCTTCGTGACCTCGCCGCGCATGTCCGGGGTGCACTTGAGGTTCGGCCGGGTGGCTCGCGGCGGTCTGCGCTGGAGTGACCGACGTGAGGACTTCCGCACAGAGGTGCTCGGCCTGGTCAAGGCGCAGATGGTCAAGAACTCGGTGATCGTGCCGGTGGGCTCCAAGGGTGGCTTCGTAGTGAAGAACCCGCCGCCGGCCAGCGACCGGGAGGCCTTCATGGCCGAGGGCATCGACTGCTACAAGTCGTTCATCTCGGGTCTTCTGGACCTCACCGACAACCTCCTGGACGGCCAAGTCGTGCCTCCGGTCGACGTGCATCGCCGTGATGGTGACGACACATACCTGGTGGTCGCCGCTGACAAGGGCACGGCGACCTTCTCCGACATCGCCAACGCCAAGGCCATGGACTACGGATTCTGGCTCGGGGACGCGTTCGCCTCCGGCGGATCGGTGGGCTACGACCACAAGGCCATGGGCATCACCGCCCGCGGCGCATGGGAGTCGGTGAAGCGGCACTTCCTGGAGATGGGCATCGACACCCAGAGCCAGGACTTCACCGTAGTGGGCATCGGGGACATGAGCGGGGACGTGTTCGGCAACGGGATGCTGCTGTCCGAGCACATCAAGTTGGTGGCCGCGTTCGACCACCGCGACATCTTCCTGGACCCCGACCCGGATGCGGCGGCGTCGTTCGCCGAGCGCAAGCGGCTCTTCGAGTTGAGCCGGTCGAGTTGGGCGGATTACAACCAGAAACTCATCAGCAGCGGTGGCGGCATCTACTCGCGCTCGCTGAAGTCGATCCCGATCAGCAAGCAGGTCCGCAAGGTGCTCGGCCTGGCCGAGGGGGTCAAGTCGATGACCCCCAACGACCTGCTGCATGCCATCTTGCAGGCCCCCGTGGACCTGCTCTGGAACGGCGGCATCGGCACCTATGTGCGGGCGAAGTCGGAGACCAACGCTGAGGTCGGCGACAAGGCCAACGACGCCATCCGGGTGACCGGTTCGCAGCTGCGCTGCCAGGTCGTCGGAGAAGGCGGGAACCTCGGGTTGACCCAGTTGGGCCGCATCGAGGCCGCCGACAACGGCGTCCGGCTGAATACCGACGCGATCGACAACTCCGCGGGCGTCGACACCAGCGACCACGAGGTCAACATCAAGATCCTGCTGGACCGGATCGTGGCGGTGGGGGACTTGACCGTCAAGCAGCGCAACGAACTGCTCGCGGCCATGACCGAAGATGTGGCCGATCTGGTGCTGGCCAACAACTACTGGCAGAACATGCTGCTCAGCAACGGCCGCTCGCAGCAGGGCGCGTTGCTGCCGGTGCATCAGCGGCTGATGATCTCGCTGGAGGAGCGGGGTCTGCTGGACCGGCAGATCGAGTTCCTGCCCAGTGACGAGCAGATCACCGAACGGGTCAAGGAGGGGCGCGGCCTGAGCTCCCCGGAACTGTCGGTCCTGCTGGCCTGGTCGAAGATCGCGCTGACCGACGACCTGATGGAGACCTCGGTCGACCAGGACCCGTGGGCCCAGGAGGTGTTGGCCGAGTACTTCCCGCCTGACCTGCGCTCGCGCTACGAGGACCGGCTCAACGAACACCCGCTGCGCAAAGAGATCGTTATCACGATGCTGGCCAACGACATCGTCAACCACGGCGGGATCACGTTCGTCCACCGGGTGATCGAGGAGACCGGTGCATCGATCGAGGAGATCGCGAGAGCGTATGTCGCCGCCCGCCGGATCTTCGACCTCGACGGCATCTGGGAAGAGATCGAGGCGCTGGACCGGGTGGCGCCCACAGCGGCGCAGAACGAGCTGTACCTGGAGGTGCGGCGGCTTCTGGACCGCTCGGTCCGCTGGGTCCTGACCACCCGCGGCGGGGTGCTGGACGTGGCCAAACTGATCGCTGCTGTCCACCCGGTGGTGCACGCTCTCACCCCCCGGGTGCCCGACTACCTGCGGGGGTCGGAGAAGCAGCGGCTGCTGGACCGCAGTGCGGATTTTGTGGCGCTCGGCGCCCCTGAGCCGCTGGCGGTGCGGGTGGCGGCTTGTCTGGACCAGTACTCGTTGCTGGACATCGCCGACATCGCCGCCCGTGAGAAGGAGGACCCGGCCGTGGTGGCCGATCTCTACTTCGTGGTGTCGGAGCGGTTCGGCGTGGACGCCCTGCTGATGCAGATCTCCAACCTCGACCGGGTCGATCGGTGGTCGGCGCTGGCCCGTGGGGCGGTGCGGCAGGACCTTTACGCCGCCCAGGCGGGGCTGACCGTGCGGGTTCTGCGGCGCACCGACTCCTCCTCGACGCCCGAGGAGCGGATCGCCGAGTTCGAGCAGGCCAACCCCGAGGGCATGACCCGGGCGCGGGCCACCCTCACCGAGATCGCAGGTTCTGGGCCGCCGAGCCTGGCCACGGTGTCGGTGGCGCTGCGGGTGATCCGCAACGTGTCCCAGCAGGGGGTCTGAGACCTAGTCGACGCCGGCCTGCCGGAACTGCACGCTGATCCGGGGTCCGGCGTGGGCGACCTTGGGCACGGCATGTTCCCACGTGGTCTGACAGGTGCCGCCCATCACGAACAGGTCGCCGTGGCCGACGCTGAACGACAACTGCGCGCCGCCGCCGCGGGGTCGAAGCAGCAACGGTCTGGCCTGACCCACCGAGACGATGGCGATGGTCGTCTCGCGGCGGTGGTTGCGGATGGAATCACCGTGCCAGGCGACGCTGTCGCGGCCGTCGCGGTACCAGCACAGACCGGCGGTGGTGAAGGGCGGCGTGCCGTAATGGTCGTTGAGCGCATCGAAGGCCCTCACCAGCGACGCATGGGGCAGGACTTCAGGGTCGCGGCACCAGGCGGTCAGGCGTGGCACGTCCACGACCCGGTCGTACATGCGCCGGGTGCCTTGCCGCCAGGGAACCTGTTCGGTCAAGGCGTCGTACACCTCGAGGTCGTCGGTGAGCCACTGCGGCAGGTGTTCGACCCAGGCGCCGCCGCCGAGTTCGGTGCGCCGTAACTCGCCCAGGCGATCGGGATCCGCACTCACGTCGTCCACGCCAAGGCTCACCTGCACACCTCCACCCTAAGTCGTACATCTGTACGCTTCAAGGTTCATGACGTACGGTGGTGCGATGAAGTCCGTGGTTCTG
>JALOLM010000264.1 GCA_025455985.1 Candidatus Nanopelagicales bacterium
AGGTCATCGCGCAGAGCCTGTCGCCAGTGCAGCAGCAGGTCGTCGAAGTCCAGCAGCCCCAGGCGTCGTTTGCGTCGCAGATATGCCGTACAGACCTCGCCGATCGGCTCGACCATGTCGCTTGCCCACGGTGCCTGGGCCGTCACCACCTCCGCGATGGGAGTGCCCGTGTCCACGGCCCGGGAGTAGAAATCCAACAGGGTGGACTTGCGGGGGAAGCGACGCCCCATGGGCAACTGCTTGACCACGTCGTCGCGCACGACGTCCATCACATCGGCAGCATCCGACGGGTCCAGCACGCTGAAGCCCTCCGGAAGGCCGAGCCGGGAGGCGTGCTGGCGCAGCGTGCGGTGTGCCACCGAATGGAACGTCCCGCCTGCCACTCGCCCGGACCGCAGCCCCACGCGGGCAAGCCGGGCATGGCTGCGATCGACCATCTGCCGTGCCGCCCGCCGGGTGAACGTCAGCAGCAGAACCCGTTCGGCGGGTGTGCCATCAGCGACCAGTCGGGCCACACGGGCGCTGAGCGCGGTCGTCTTCCCCGTGCCAGCCCCCGCCAGAACGCGCAGCGGTCCGCCCTCGAATTCCGCGACCGCGCGCTGCTCGTCGTTGAGGTCCGCCAGCAGATCTCTTACGTACATGCGTTCGACAATACCCGGTGGGGGTGACAACCTGTGTTCGGCAGGAAACGTGTCCGGGATTCGCAGTACGTTCGCAGGGCACAAGTGTGAAGGAGCCGGAATGTCCAAGAAGATCTCGCGTGTCGACAAGTACGACGCCAGCGCCGACGCCATCTGGGCGATGTTGGGGGAGCGCGAATACGTCGACCAGAAGTATCAGGCGCTCGGCGACATCTCGACCAGCGTCGAGAACTTCGAGCCCGGCGAGGAAGCCACCTCGTTGACTGTCGACCGCCAGGTGCCCGCGGACCTCCCGGACTTCGCGAAGAAGATCATGGGTGACACCAACCGGATCGTGCAGCAGGAGTCGTGGAAGGCTTCGGGCGGGGGCTACGTGTGCGACCTGAAGATCGAGTTCCCCGGCAAGCCGCTGCACGTCACTGGCCGGCTGGAGGTCAAGCCCACCGGTGATTCCAGCGCCGACTGGCACGTGGACATGGACATCAAGGCGAGCATCCCGCTGGTCGGGGGCAAGCTCGAGGGTGTCGTCCAGAAGGAGACCCTGGCGAGCCTGGACAAGGAGTACGCCTTCAACTCCGAGTGGCTGGCCAATCACTGACGATCGGGTTGGGCGAGCTTGGGGAGCCCGGCTCGCCGGACACGCAGCGGGGGTTGCGGCGCGGCCTCGTACCATCGAGTAGTGCGCGCCCTTCTCCTGGAGAACATCCACCCTGACGGAGCATCTGCCCTGGAAAGGGCCGGTTTCGCCGTCGAATCCCTTGACCGCGCCCTCGAAGGCGACGAATTGCGTGATCGTCTGCAGGGAGTGCATCTGTTGGGGATCCGCTCCAAGTCCCAGGTGAGTTCCGCGCATCTCGAGGCCGCCGACTCGTTGTTGGCGGTGGGTGCTTTCTGTATCGGCACCGATCAGATCGACCACGCGGCGGCCGCCGATCTGGGGATCGCGGTCTTCAACGCCCCGTACTCCAACACCCGTTCGGTGGTGGAACTGGCGTTGGCCGAGATCATCGCGCTGACCCGCGGGCTGGCCGAGAAGAACCAGATGATGCATGACGGGGTGTGGGACAAGTCGGCCGCCGGTGCCCACGAGGTACGTGGCCGCAACCTCGGGATCGTCGGATACGGCAACATCGGTGCGCAGTTGTCGGTCCTGGCCGAGGCGCTGGGTATGAACGTGTACTTCTACGACGCGGTGGACAAGCTGGCTCTGGGCAACGCGCGCCGCTGTTCGAGTTTGAACGAGTTGCTGACCGTGTCCGACGTCGTCACGCTGCACGTCGATGGCCGCAAAGGTAACGCCGGGCTGTTCGGCCGCGCACAGTTCGCGGCGATGAAGCAGGGGGCGGTCTTCCTGAACCTCTCGCGCGGATTTGTCATCGACACAGCGTGCCTGCGCGAGTTCCTCGACAGCGGGCATCTGGCCGGTGCTGCCGTGGACGTGTTCCCGGTCGAGCCGAGCAGTCGTGGCGAGGAATTCCGCAACGAGTTGCGCGGCCTGCCCAATGTCATCCTCACCCCGCACATCGGCGGGTCGACCCTGGAGGCCCAGCAGGACATCGGACGATTCGTCGCCGGCAAGTTGATCGACTTCGTCGCCGACGGTTCCACGGTGCTCAGCGTCAACCTGCCGCCGCTGAGCCTGCCGGAACACGGCGGCACCCATCGTCTGGCGCATCTGCACCACAACGTCCCCGGTGTCCTCGCCGCGATCAACTCGGTGCTCGCCGACCACGGCGTCAACGTCGAGGGGCAGTTGTTGGGCACTCGGGGCGACTCCGGGTATGTGCTGACCGACATTGGCGTCGACTACCCCGACGAGGTGCTTGAACAATTGCGGCGGTTACCCGAGACGGTCAGGCTGCGCGTTCTGTACTGATGTCTCACGCTGTGATACTTTGTGAGACATGGGCGAGGTGTCAATTCGGGAACTCCGCAACGACGGCGGCAGTGTGGTGGAACGCGTCCTGCACGGTGAACTCGTGACAGTCACCAAGGGCGGCGTGCCCGTAGCCCAGCTGGGTCCGGTGGCCCGCCCACCGGTTCCTGCCGACGTCCTCCTGAAGCGATGGAGTCGCGTTCCACACATCGACCTCGACCAGCTTCGTGCCGGCATCGACGAGGTGCTGGACACGCGACTGTGACCGGCTTGCTCGACACCAGTGTCGTCGTCGCTCTGTCGACGATCACGGATGCCTCAGTTCTGCCCGGCGAGGCCGTGATCAGCGCGGTGACATTGGCAGAACTCACTCTCGGGCCGTTGGTGACCGACGACCCGGTGGAGCGCGCCCGGCGTCAGGCAGTGGTCCAGCAGGCTGAGGCTGACTTCGACCCGTTGCCGTTCGATGTTGATTGCGCCAGGGCGTTCGGCACGGTTGCGGCGTCGCTGCGCGGACGCGGGCGCAAGCCCAAGGCCAGAGCCTTCGACGCCCTCATTGCGGCGACCGCGCTCGCGCACGGCCTACCGGTCTACACCTGCAACGAGGCGGACTTCGCCGGGATCGACGGTCTAGAGGTGCGCGCCGTTCCTTCACCCCAGTGAGGGGCCGCCGTTCAGGGCACTCACACCACTGGCGATCAGCACCAGCCCGACGCCGATCGAGGCGATCACGGCTGCCCGTGCGCCATACCGGTCGAGCCAGCCGCTGACCGAGTCCGCCACCACGGCCCGACGGTCCCGGCCGACCATGGAGTAGGCGGCCACGATGGCCATCTGCAGCAGAAGTGCGGCCACAGCGTAGACAAGGACCGCGATCAGTACCTCGATCACCGGCAGGTTCTTGGCGCCGACGTTGACCATGGCGACGATGAACACGACATCCAGCAGGCTCTGCACGATCACCAGCCCGGCCCCGAAACCGAAGAGCTTTCCCCCGCCGAGGTTGAGCCTTCGACGAAGGCTGTCCGAGACCTCGGGTCCGCTGTCACCATGGCGCTGCTGCCACCACAGGTACAGCCCGAACCCCGCGAACACCACACCGCTGGCGATCTCGATACCCGGTTCCAGCCAGGGGTAATCCTTGGTCAGGCGCAGCATCACATGGCCGGCGCCGACGGCGAAGGCGATGCCCAGGGCGGTGATGCCCACGGCTGAACCGAGCAGGAACCACACGCTGCGGCGGATTCCATTGGGCTGCGTCAGCAGGACCGGCATTACCGCGATACCGACCGGATCAACTGCGGCCAGGCCGAGGAAGCCGATGGAGGCCAGCAGGCTGAGCATCTGTCGAGTCTGGCAGTCGGCTGCCGTGGCCGCTTCGTTAGCCTTGGGCCATGCATGCGGCGGTGGCGGCTGGGGCACCCGGCACGGTGGACGTGGCGCTGCAGGTGCTGGCGGCCGGCGGGAACGCCGT
>JALOLM010000024.1 GCA_025455985.1 Candidatus Nanopelagicales bacterium
TGGTGTTCGGGGTTGAGGACCTCGAGCGCCGACGCTCCAGAGAGGGAGACGCCGATGGGTGAGTACGACAGAGTCGAGTGGCGGGACTCGGGGCAGTACGTCACACGCCGCCAGCACCAGGCCCTGGTCGCAGCGGAGAAGAAGATCCGCCGCCGCTACTGGGGGTTCCGTTTCCAGATGCCTCAAGGCTCATGGAAGCCCGTCACATCCTGGTCGGGGACCACGCACACCGACGCAGGCGTCTGCGACCTGTGGTACGAGGGCATCGGGTTCCGGACGCGCCGGCAGAAGCGCAAGTACCAGTTCGTGCTGACGGTCCTGAAGAACGTCGGACGGCAGGCAGCGTTCGGGCGAGGACCGTGGGACGACATGGTGCTGCACTTCCACGTCATCGACCTCGACCCCGAGCACATGGACTCCAACGCCATCTGGCAGGCGGGGCAGTACCGGGTCAGGGACAACGGGCTGAACGTGGGGGTGCCTGACAAGTTCCCGTGGCGACCCGACCCGATCCGTCGCTGGAGATTCCAGACCGCTGGGTGATCGCCGCAGACCCTGGGAGGCCCGAACCGGTGGGGAAGCCGGGCGGGCCTCTCAGTCTGTCTGGCCGAGCGTCATCGGGGCGGACGGCTGGTCGAACGGTTCGGGGCCGGCCCCGTCCGGGTAGACGAACTCGACGAGGTCGGTGAACTCGAGCGCCACGGTAGGTGGCCGGCCAGCGTTCAGGACAACGGTGGCACCTTTGACGTCGGGCACCGACACACCGTCGATGACGACGTCGCGGGGCCGGCCTTCGTGGTCGAGGAAGATTCGGGTGCTCACCGTTCGCCCGCCGCCCTTCGCTTGTAGTCGCTGGGCAGGTCGCGCCGGCTGGACCGGGCGACGACGATCCGGTCGATTCGCTGCTGCAGGCGTGCGGCGGCTGCGGCCCGCGCTTCCGCGCTGTACCGCTCCCGCTCCTCCTGCTCGGTCATTGCCATCACGAGATCGATTCTCCCATACTAGGTTCGTTTCGCCGAGCAGTTTCGGGGCCGGACCACCGCAGGCCAACCACCGACCAGTTGTTCGTGTCCCTGAGAAACCGACCGCCCTACCGGGCTGGACGCCTGGGGTGACCGATCAGGTCGAAGGTGTTCCCCGATGATCCTCAACCGCCCCGGATGAACTTCCCCGAGGGCTTCGGTCAGCATCTTCACCGCCTCGACGTCGCTCGGCCCCGGCGCTCGGCTGCGGTGGCGACGCATGCGACTGGTCCCCTTCGACGGGGGTTAGAGCCGGTGGCAGGACGGGCGCTCCGTAGCGACGTCACCGGCCCCTGGGGTTCGGGTCATCGCGTCCACGGATTCGGCTGCCGGGCGCTCGCCTCACCGGCTACCCCGAAGATCCCCAGACCAGCACTCGAGCCTCTTCCCGCTTCGGCGGGGGGCTTCGGCTACGCTTGGCCCTGCGCCGATGCCGTGAACATCGGACTTCGCGAAGCCCCTGGACTGGTGCCGGGGGCTTCGCCTTGAGTCGGCGACGTTAGTCCCGGTTGGCGCGGCTGGCAAGCATGTCCGTGCGACGTTGTATAGTAGGGCGCGTGACCACGACTCCAGACGCCAAGCCGGCGACCCGCACCGAAGCAATCACCGACTGGCTCACGCAGCACGACGGATGGCACACCCCCAGTGCGGTGGCCCGCGGCGTCGGACTCCCGACGCAGCAGGTCGCGAGCACCCTGCTGTACCTGCACCGCCACGGCCGAGTCGACCGCACCCGCGGAACCGTCAGCAACGGCCCCGGCTCCAGCAGATACGCAGCACTGTCAGACCCCCCGTCTACGGTCAGGGACTGACGAACCAACCCAACCCGAGAGGACACGCCATGCCAACGCAAGACCCCGCGAAGCCTGCCGCCAAGAAGGCAGCCGCAACACCGCCAGCCCCCGAGCGCACCAAGTCGCAGAAGCAGTGGGACGTCATGGACGACCACGACCTCCGCATCATTGAGACAGGCACCATCGCCGAACGGCTCGCAGGGATCGCCCGCGACCTCGGAGCAGTCGACAAGGGGCAACGCAACGCCGACCAGAAGTACAACTTCCGCGGCATCGACGACCTGATGAACGCGCTCCACCCGCTGCTCGCGAAGTACTCGGTGACGATCGCACCGCGCTACACCCGCCTCGACAGGTTCGAGCGGCCCACCCGAAGCGGTGGCGTGATGTCCTACGTCGTGCTGCAGGGCGACTACACGTTCACCTGCCCCGGAGGCCCCACCGACTGGACGTCGCTGACGGTGACCACCATCGGGGAGGCCAGCGACACCTCCGACAAGGCCACGAACAAGGCGATGAGCGCAGCCCTGAAGTACGCACTCATTCAGACGTTCACCGTGCCGACCAAGGACATGGACGACGCGGACCGGGTCACCGTCGAGTCCGCACCGATGCCGACCCGAGAGGCGCTGATCGAACGGATCGACAAGTGCTGCGCGAAGATGGGGATGCCGCGGGAGGACATCACACAAAAGTACCGGGAGCGGCACGGCGGGATCAGCCAAGAAGCCTTCGAGAACCTCGCACCGGAGGTTCTGCTTCCCTTCGTCGTCAGCCTTGAGGGCCACGTCGAGCAGCAACTGCAGCAGGGCGGCAAGTGATGGCGACGCCGAACTGGGTCGCCGACACAAAGGTCGTCCGGGTCGAGTCAGACCTCCGAGGGGAGCAAGACCAGACGTTCACCATCACCGTGCAACGGGTCATGCCCTGGTACGTCCCCTTCGACGAGCCGCCGCAAGAACTGCCCCCGGACGTCTACGCCGCACTCGTCGCATGGTTGGACACCGCGAACTGGGCGGACAAACTCGACCAGGCCCGATCACGGCAGGCCGAGAGGGAGGACCGTCCATGATCACCCTGACCGAACTGCTCACCGGCTACGAGATCAGCAACGGGCTGGCACGAGAGGACCGCAAGCACGACGGTCTCACCGCCTCCACCTTCGGGTCCTGCTTGCGCCGCGCCGGCATGGAGTACCACGAGAAGCCGATCACCGACACGCAACCGACCACCACGGTCGCAACCGTCGGGTCGATGATCCACATGGGCGTCGCGATGCTGTGGGTCAAGCACGGATACGACGTCGAGGTCAGCGGCGACCACGGAACCCTCGACGCCATCCACCGGGAACGCCGCGAGATCCGTGACCTGAAGTCCGTCACCCGAGGCCGCTTCGACTACTGGATGGGGCAGAACGGGCCACCGGACTCAGTGTGGAAGCAGGGCCACGTCTACGGCCACGACCAGGGGGCCGACGAAACCTGGACGATCATCATTGACGTTCTCTGCCGCGAGTCCGGACGCACCGCCACGTTCCTCACCCCGTACGACCCCGACGTCGCAGCCGCCGCGATGGAAGAACTCGCCGCACGGACCGCCGCCGTCAAGGCCGGCGTCCCCGACATCCCCGACGACCGGTACGGCAAAGGTGACCCGGTCTGCGAGTCCTGCCCGTTCATGAGCGCATGCTGGGGAGAGCGGGAAGAGCACCCCGTCTTCGACGACGCCGACATTGAGAAGTTCGCGCTCGAGTACCTCGCAGCGCAGGCCACCGAGTCGGAGGCGAAGAAGCGGAAGGAAGCGGCGAAGGCGCGGCTGCACGGGGCGCAAGGCCCCTACGGTCAGGTGACGGTGAAGTGGTCACCGACGAAGGCCAGCACCTACACGGTCAACAAGCAGGCCGGAAAGAAGATCACCGTGGGCAGGGTGAGCGGCGAATGACCTGCCCCGATCGGCGGCTGACCGACGGTGCGGAAAGCGTCGTACACTCATCGTGACGCTTGGCATGGCGTCCCACGCAGGCCCCCGCGGGCAGCACGCCCGCGGGGGCCTTGCCATGTCCAAACCGCGTCCGGCAGTATAGTAGGGACTACTGAGAGAGGAACTCGCCATGCCAAGACGATCCGGAACCGTGATCGGCTACTACACCGACACCGTCGAAGTCGACGTCGACGTCGACATCACCGCAGAGATGGTCCACGAATGGGCGATGGACCACCCCGACAAGGCAGCCAAAGCCATCGCAGGGCGACCGGTCCGCATTGACCCGATGTACCGGGTGCTGCAGGACTGGCACAACACCGAGCACCCGATGGCGTTCCGCGTCTGCGATCACCCCGTCTGCAAGGCGGCGCACAGTGAGTGATTGGCAGCAGGTCGAAACCCCGAGCGTGCTCATTGCAGCAGGCATGCGGTGGACGAAAGCGTTTCAGCGGGACGTCACCGGAGGCGGCTGGCTCACCTGCTTCGTCGGCCCCGAACCCGACATCGGCTGGCACCTGTCGATCAGCCACAACGTCATGTTCAATGGGCAGCAACGGCCGGGCCGCTACCCAACCTGGGATGAGATCACCGAGGCCCGCTACCGGTTCGTGCCCGACGCGGTGACGATGGCGATGATGCTCCCGCCGCGAGCGGAGTACGTCAACGTCCACGACACCACCTTCCATCTGCACCAGACACACGGCCCGGATCCGCTTAGCACCATGTGCCGGTGCGGCCATGACAGGCACGCACACATCTACGAAGAAGGCGCATGCCGGCCAGGGTTCGTCTGCTCCGCGGGGTGCAACGAGTTCGAGTCGGTGGGGCCACGATGAGCCGGCTCCTTTCCGTCGCGCACACGATCGAGCAGGTCGAGAACCGCACCAAGACCGTCACCCGTCGCAAGACCCTCCACACCTACCTCGAGCCGGGCGACATCGTCACCCTGGTCGACCGCAGCCCCCGCACCAAGCAGGACTGGAAACGGCTGGTCGACGTGGAGATCGTCTCCAAGCGCCGCGAGCGACTGGACGCCATCACCGACGACGACGTCGCCCGCGAAGGGTTCGCCCCGATGACTGCCGCCCAGTTTGTCGCCTGGTACTGCCAGGCGTTCAAGTGCGAGCCGGACACGATGGTCACCCGCATCGAGTGGCGGTACCCGTGACCGAGGACCTGCCCACCGTCATCGCGCAGCGCGAGAACGTGCAAGCCCGACTTCAGCACACCTGGCGCATGCTCGACTCCCTCGTCCACGCCTACGCCGCGATGAACACCTGCCCCTACTGCAAAGCCCCCGCGCTGCAGCCATGCCGCACCGCACGCGGCACCCGACCCGGCACCCGCACCGCGCAGCACACAAGCCGCCGCGAACTCGCGTGGCGGCAATGCTGGGAGCCGTACCCGAGCACGCAACTGGAGATGCGATGACCTGCCTCACGAACGAAACCCGGACGGTCGCAATCTGCCGGCCCGGAGCAACCAAGGTCATCGCAGCCGAGCGGGTCGAGCCACGCTGGTGCTTCGGCTGCCGCAAACGACTCGGCGGCACCCTCTCCTGCGTCGCGGAGGTCGAGCCGTCCTACTACGACCCGTGGTGGCAGTACGCCTGCGACGGCTGCGGGCAGGACCGCCGCTGGGGATTCGGGGGAGGACCGCTGTGAGCAACCAAGACACCTGCCGATCCTGCGGGGCCGACATCTGGTGGGCGATCACCGCCAAGAAGAAGCGCATGCCGGTGGACCCGCCCGGCACACACCCCGAGCCGAACGTGCCGGTGTGGCGCGACACCCTGACCGGGATCCTCTACGCCACCCCCGAGCCGAGGCCAGGGATGACGGTCGTCCCGACGACCAGCCACTTTGCGACGTGCCCCAACGCCGCCAGACACCGTAGGAGGCGAGCGTGAGCCTTGTGACGGCCGATCAGGCTGAGGACTGGACGATCACCCGGTGCCCGGATTGCGGGGCCTGGACGGACGTCACGACGCCGGCCTTCGAGCGGTACGGCGGGTGCGTGGCGTGCGCGATGATCGCCGCCGATGTGCTACTATACTAGGGCCATGCCAGGAAGGGAGGTGACCACCATGACCAAGTACCCCCACGTCGAAATCGCACTGACCGACGGAGACGACCCGTTCGCGATCCTGGCCCGCACCATTGAAGCCCTGCGAGCAGCCGGCACACCCGAGCCGGACATCGCCACCTACGTCGACCAGGCAACCGACGGCGACTACCAGTACCTGCTCACGGTCACCCGACACACCGTCACAACTCGAGAGGACCCGCCATGCCCCGCATCCCCACCAGCCTCACCCTCAACCACGAGCACCCCTTCGGCACCCTGACCATCCGGGTGACCGAACCGGAACCGTCCGGCTACACCGAGTGGTCCGTTCGGTTCCTCGGTCACAACTTCGAGGACGCGTCCATGATGCGCGAGGGGACCAAGATCGCATCGGCCATGCTCAACCTCCTTGACGATCTGAGCGACGACTGCGACAACGACCTGACCCGAATCCTCGACCACATGGACGAAGGCGAGTTCAAGACCAGCAAGGCACTCGCGCAAGCCCTGGTCGAGCAGGGCATGTGGGACGTCCCCGCGGCGCTCTTCATCGCCTACGGCCGCGACGTCGTCCCGAGCGCATGAGCGGCATCTACGGGCGGGCGGTCTACTCCACCGGGGCGACCACCATCACGGCCCCCATTGACGACGGCGGAAACTTCGACGTGGTCGCCCGCCAGGACGGAAGGATCGTCGGCGCGGAACTGCTGCACCCGATCTTCACGACACCGCTGCGATGCACCTTCCCCCAACCGATCGACGTCAAGAAAGACACGATCGTCCACGTCCTGTCGGTCCGGGTCGGCAACGCAACGGTGGAGGCTCAGTCATGAGGATTGACGAAGCCGCAGAGATCCTGCGAGCAGTCCTCGACACGATGGAGAACCTCGGGTCCGGCAAGAACCGCCCGAACCCGATCCGGGAAGCGATCGACACCTTGATGCCGATCGACCCCGAGCGGTTGACGCTGATGGGAAGGGTGCCGGCCTCGATCGGGATCGTCATCACCTGGCCCGGAGGTGACACGATGACCGCCACCGCCGTGTTCACTCGCCCCGACTCCCGAGCCACCCTCGACCTCGTCAACCACATGACCGAGGACGACGACGACATCCGTCCGTACCGGGCGCTCAATCCGGACGGGCTACACAACCTGACCCTTGAACTTGAGAACGTGAGGTTCGTCGAATGATGACCGACACGCCGGTACGCCCCAACCCTGACGCGGGGCAGCACCCGAGATGCGACCGATGCGGAGAACGATCACCTACCGTGGAAGCGGTAACCGACAACGTCCAGATCTGCAGGCGATGCCTGTCGACAACGAAGGCGGTCCGACTATGAGCCTCACCCGATGCGGCGAAACCCTCGTCGTCTTCCTCATCATCGCGGCCAGCGTCGCCTTCGTCCTCGCGGCCGGCGTGGTCGGGCAGAACTGGAGAGCCGAACGATGCGAAACCCAAACATGTCTGAACTGACCTGGGACGACGCAACCGTGGAACGGTACCGACGGGTCGCTCGAGTCAACCTGACGCCCGCGCAGAAAGAGAAGCGGGACAGCCTCCGCTTCGCCTACGGAACCATGATCGGGCTAACTCTGGTCGTGGTGCTGTGGACCGCCGTTGCGATCGCACTCGCGGTCGCACTCGGCTGACCTTGTCCCCAACAGGCAGAGAGGCCCATGCGACTCCGATGGATCATCGCCCTAGCCGCCGCCACCCTGGTCGGCTGCGCCACCCCTCCCCCCACCGCTGCACCTCCACCGGTCAAACCCGGACCGTCCAGCCCACCCGCATGGAACGACCTGGATGCGATCAGCCGCACGGAAGCAGCACTCGCCGCGAGCCGAGCAGACGCCCGACAAGAACGCATCCGCGAGCAGAAGCAGCAAACCCCACCGCCCACCCGGTGGGTGGACTGCGGAGCGCTGGGCCTGCCAGCAGATCTGGTGATGGTCTGCGGACACGAGTCTCAGGGCAACACCCGCGCATACAATCCCACCGGCTGCGTCGGCGGGTGCTACGGCCTGTTTCAGATGAGCGGCGAGTACATGTCCGGCTGGGCCGCGAACGCCGGCCACCCCAACACCGCACCAGGGCACTGGCCCACCGACCTTCAAGTCGACGTCGCCCTGTGGATGTACGCGCAACCAGGGGGCCTGGAGGCTTACTGGTGCCGATGGACGACATACTGCTGACCACCCGATAGAGAGGACCCGCCATGCCAACGCAACGCCCCAGCACACCGTGCCTCAACGGCAACCACGGCTACTGCGACGACGCCTTCTGCAACTGCACCTGCCACCCCGGCAACCAACCTGACCCCGACCTGTTCGGGGAGCACCCCGAACTCCCCGAACGCCCCTACTTGCAGGAAGGGAAGCGCAGCGCCGGCTGGTCCGGAACCGATACCAGCCGCGACGCCGAACCGGTCCGAGCCGACTCACAGAAGCAGGTGCTCGCCTACGTGCGGTCCCGCTACTCCGCGGGGGCAACGGTCGCTGAGGTTCGCGAGGCCACCGGACTGCACCACGGCGTCGCGTCCGGAGCGCTCAGCGTCCTGCACCAGAAGCGACACCTCGCCCGACTGGTTGAGAAACGCGGCCGATGCCGCGTCTACGTCCATGTCGACTACGTCAACGACAGGGAGCAAGGATGAGCACCCTGATCGTGTGGGCCGCGCTCACCGCAGTGGTCGCCGCCGCCCTGCAACACGAGTGGCGACGCAACGCCAGACGAGCCGAAGCCGACCTGTTCGTAGCCCGAATGATCGCCGTCGGGAAAGCGATCGAACACACGAGCGCAGCGTTCGGCCAACTGCAAGAACCCTTGGCGCGGGCCGGGGCCGCGTTCCGCGAACTCGCCGCCACACTGGAGAAGCGAACCTGATGTGCGCCGGGGTCCGCATCGACAAGCGGTACGACAAGAACGCGCAGCGGTTCGAGTACCGGGCGCGCTGCCTGACGATGAAGAACGGCAAGCACCACTGGCAAGGCATGTGGTGGCCGGTCCGCTTCGACCGAACCGACGAAGAAGCCACGATGGCTGCGCTCGACGAGTACCGTCTGCACGAGAACCTCAGCGCCCCGGTCCGAGGCGCACACCCGAACCTGATCGTGATTGACGAGGTGACCGAATGGTCGAGTGGGCCGTGACATTCCTGACGTGGTGGGTCGCGCTGCAGCAGGCCGGCCTCTTGTGAACCCGATCGACCGGCAGATCACCTGGGACCACTCTCGAGGCTGGTGCGCGGCGTGCGGGAACCGGCTCGGCGACCAGGGCGTGGTCCACCACCGAGTGCTCAAAGGGATGGGCGGGAAGAAGGGAGCGCGAGCAGCGGGCGAGTTCTACGACCGGCCCCCGATCACCGAGGTGATCCACGACCGCTGCCACAAGTGGATTCACCAGCATCCGGCCAGGGCCAAGGAAACGGGGCACATCGTTCCGTTCTGGGCGGACGTGTCAGAGGTGCCGACTACCGTCATTGACGAGTTGAGGCGGGCCGCTTGACTATCCCCGCGTCCGCGTCGAGTATAGGAGAGGCCGGATCGACCGGCCCCAACTGAAGGGAACGCCATGCCAGCGATTGACACCCTCGCGAGCGACACCGACCTCATGCACCACGGGAAGCGGACGCTCGGGTTCGAACACCTCGGCTTCAAGGTCACCGAGGACATGACCGTGCAGCAGGCCCTCGAAGCCGCGCACCTGACCGACTGGAACGTCCGCACCGAACCGCTCACCGCCATGACCAGCGACGGCGTGTTCCACCTCGACCGCCACCAGATCATCATGCGAACCTTCGACGGGCAGCCCCGCCCGATCGCCCCGACCGGCAAGCAGTACACCCCGGTCCAGAACGAAGAACTCGCCGCCTTCGCCGCGACCATCCTCGACGAGTCCGACCTGCGCGTCGCAGCCTGCGGGTCAGTCGACGACGGACGCCGCGTGTTCCTGCTGCTGAAGTCCCCCGACGACGTCACCTACGGCGGCACCGACAAGGTCGCCCCGTACCTGACGGTCGCCACCGGCCACGACGGCACGATGAGCACCATCGTCAAGCCCCTCTGGATCCGCCTCTTCTGCACGAACCAGATCGGCGGAATCCTCCGCACCAAGGGAGTCGCACACTCCTACTCGGTGCGGCACACGAGCACGATCCAAGGCAAGGTCGCGCAGGCCCGCGAAGCCCTCGGGCTGCAGCACAACCTGCAGGACGAACTCGACGCGGAGATCGAGCGACTGCTCAGCGTCAAGGTGACCGACCAGACCTTCGAGAAGGCGGTCGACGCTGTCGCCCCGATCACCGACGACCTCAAGCCAGCCGGCCGCACCCGCCGCGAGAAGGTCCGCGACGACCTCTGGACCCTCTGGAACGCCGACACGCAGAAGCCGATCGCCGGCACCGCGTGGGCCGCGGTCAACACGGTCGGCGAGTACGTCGACTGGTTCGGCCCCGGAGCCGGCGACGCCGACAAGCGGGCGCGGGCGCAGGTGCTCGGATCCCGCGAGGCGCAGAAGGTGACGCTGGTCCACAAGACGCTCGCGGCGGTGGGGGCCTAACCCCAAGACCCGCTTCGAGCAGCGGGGCGGGTGGCCTCGACCCCCACCTGCCCCGCACCCCCTGGAAGGGAGCACCGCGATGAGCCACGCCGAGGACTGCCTCTGGCCGGCCGGCCCATGCGACTGCTCCGAGGGAGCAGCATGAAGATCCACGGCTACTGCGAGAAGTGCCGCCGCATTCGCAGGGTGACCGTCAGGTCGTGGTTGGGCACAGGCCCCCCCGTGGGGGTCTGTGGCGGCTGCTCCACCCCCGAACGCCTCTCCCCGGCTGAGCCGCAATCCCCCGTGCGGTGACGCCGGGGAGAGGCCCACTTTCTCCTGTCCACGGTTGACTTTCCCCTGGCCCCTACTATACTAGGGACCACGAGAACGAACCGACCCGAAGGGAACCAACGGCCATGCCAGCGTTCACGATCCAGGCGCACCTCGCGCAGATCAACCCCGACCACGTCTCCGACACCTACAACGGCCTCGACGGATGCGCCTGCGGCTGCGGCGGCACCTACGCCGCCGACGGCGCAGCGGCCACCCGACGCATCCGCACGATCAACAAGGCGATCGAGGACGGCACGCTCACCCTGGTCCAGATCAACCACGACGGCACGATCATCTACGAGCACCGGACGGGGCAGGACCGGGTCACCCGCGTCTACGTCACTGCCGACCTCGACGACGCCAAGGCCGAGAAGGCACTGAGGGAGATGACGGCATGACAAGCACCTCACTGGTCGAGTCCGCACGGCACGAGATCGGAGCGGTCCGCCGCGGACTGAGGACCGGCAGCCGGGAGCAGCGCATCCTCGAGCACGCCTGGGACAGCGCGAACAAAGCGGCCCTCGCGTTCGCCGCGGACGACACCGAGCAGGGAGTGAAGTGGTTGGCCGCTGCCCGACGGCAGACTGTCACCGCACTCACGCTCGAGAAGGACTACGGGCGGGCCGACCGGCTCGCCATCGCGGTCGGCCTGATGCAGCAGGCATACCAGGCCAACCTGACACTCGGATAGGAGCACCACGATGCACCGCAGGTATTGGACGCCAGTCGCCGCCCTGGTGGCGCTGGCAACCCTCACGGGAACGGCTAACGCCGAACCCGACACCGGCCCCACGTTCACACAGATCAAGTCCGAGCAGGCAGGCAACACCGCCCAAGCCCTCCCCGACACCCCCGGCCCCGGCCCCAACGTGGTCGTCATCATCACCGACGACCAAGCCAAGGGAACCCTCGACGCCATGCCGAACGTGCGGAACCTCATCCGCGACCGAGGCGTCACCCTGGAGACAGGGATCATCCCGACCAGCCTGTGCTGCCCGAGCAGGACCGCGCTGCTGTCCGGCAAGTTGTCGCACACGACCGGGGTCTACGAGAACCTCGGACCGAACGGCGGCTGGTCCACCTTCAACTCCAGCGGCGCTGAGAACAACACGATCGCGACCGCGCTCGACGCAGCCGGCTACCGAACCGCCATGCTCGGCAAGTACCTCAACGGGTACGCCCTCGCCGACCCGGCATACGTCCCCCCCGGCTGGGACACCTTCAGGGCCATACAGGACGACACCGGAAACCCCGCCCTCGCCGCAGGGGCCTACTTCAACTACACCCTGCACGGCACCGGCCCCGACCAGTTCTACGGCACCCGAGCGGCGGACTACTCCACCGACGTCCTCACCGACCTCGCCGTCGACTTCATCCAAACCACCCCCACCGACCAACCGTTCCTGCTGTACTACTCGACCAGCGGCGGTCACGCCCCATTCACCCCAGCACCCCGCCACGCCGGCACCTGGCAGCCGGAGAACCTGCCGCCCAGCGTCACACAACTGACGTCGCAGCGGCCCTCCTTCTGGCCGGACGACACACTGCCGTACGGGGTGCAGCAAGAACGGCTGCGCCAGCAACACGAGGCCCTCCGGTCCGTCGACGACGGGGTCGGGCGGATCGTCAACGCCCTCGGCAACCGCGCCAGCAACACCCTGTTCGTGTACCTGTCCGACAACGGGCTGCAGTTCGGGGAGCACGGCCTAGCCAACAAGAACGTCCCCTACGCCGGGTCGACCGAGGTCCCGATGATGCTCCGCTGGAACAACCGTATCCTCCCCGGCACCACCTACACCAAGCCGGTCACGAACGTCGACCTGACCGCCACGATCGCCGACGCCACCGGAGTCGCGATGAACGGCGAAGGGGTGTCCTACTTCGCGGCGAACCGCCCCAACGGGGTGCTGCTCGAAGCGACCGCCAGCGACGAGCACCCCGCCTACTGCGGGTGGCGCACCGAACGGTGGCTGTTCGTGGAGTACGACAACGTCAACCGCCGCGAACTCTACGACTACGACAATGACCCGAACGAACTGACCAACAAAGCACCCGACAACCAGACACGGGTCGACGAACTCCGTGCGCTCGCGCAGAACGCCTGCACCCCCACCCCACCGGGGTTCACATGGTGAGCCGGATCGACGCCCGACACATCACCGACTACCGATGCTGCAGCAGGTGCGGACGCCGGTACCGACCGAGACGCAGGCCCAGCACCGCGCTGTGCCTGGACTGCCGATACACGATGAGCGAAGAGGAAGTGACCCGATGGCTGCAACGATGACCGTCCCCGAGATCGACCCCGACTGCCGAGACGGCAAGCACCAGTCCTGCGTCGGAGGCCCCTGCGAGTGCGGCTGCCACCCGCCCCGCATCCACAAGACCATCTTCATCCCCGGAAGCCTGGTCGCAGCGTTTCAGCACGGCGGGTTCCTCCACGTCGGGCACGACCCGAAGGTGCCGATGGCCCCAGCGGTGTGGCACCTGTCCGGCACCACGGAAGTCCACGACGTCATGGTCGTGGGCACCGGCACCGCCATGCCCGACGGCTTCACACACCTGGGGACGGCCCCGGATCCGTCCGGGCTGGTGTGGCACGTCCTGATCCGCCCCGTCGAACCACCCTTCTGAAAGGACCCCCGATGGCCGACTCTCGAATCGCCAGCCCGCTCTGGACCGATGCCCTGCAGGAATGGCTGGAGCAGCCGACCCTGGCCGAGATGATCCTCGGCAGGCACGACCCGTCCAAGCGCATGTGGCCCGACCAGCCGCTGAAGTTGACGTACGACCTGCTCGCCGGCAACCGCAGCACCGTCGCCCGCGTCAACCTCGAACTCCCCCCGGAGCAGCCCAACGCCCCAGCGCCGACGCTGCACGCCACCGGGGAGGCCCGACGGCAGAAAGGTGACCAGCCGGACTGGCGGGTCGGCCACATGCTCGCCCTCGGCCGCGCCCTCCAGACGCTGGGTGCGATGGTCGAGCAGCACGGCCACACCCGAGACAGGATCAGCCGGCCCGTCACGTTCCGGTTCGTCCGCCCCACCGAGGACGTTCCCCTGCCCGACCAGGGACCACCGGAATGACACACAAGATCAGGGTTCGGCTGCGACCCCCCACCGGGTGGGCAGCGGCGCTGCTACGGCGACGCACCGGGCACGTCCCCGACTTCCATTCAGGGATCGACGTCGCCGCGTTCGCCCCCACCCGGTGGCGCAGATTCCACCACGCCTACGCGGCCAGCCGCGGCTACTTCTGGATGCCCTGCCCCCTCTGCGACCAGCCATTCGGTGGACACGAGGTGTGCGACACGATCCCCGACCCAACCCGCGGAGCCGGCGTCATGATCTGCCCCACCTGCAGCGAGCAGCGGGCAGCACGCTGGTCCGGGCCACCCTGCAGCATGTGCCACGGCGACGGCGTCTACCCGTACCGGTCAGCGTCCGGGCAGATCGTGTGGTCGACCTGCGCCGCATGCAACGGCCACGGCAGAGAACCCCTCGTATAGTGGACCCGTGGACACCGCCACGAGCACCGAACCGACGATCCGCCAAGACCCCAAGCGGCGGGTGATCGTCCAAGCCGGCCTGCCCCCACACCGCATGGAGTGCTGGTCCTGCGGCAAAGGGTGGAACCCAGAACCAGCCAAGACCGGCCCCAACAAGGGCCAGCACACCGACGCCAGCCTCGACCGATCCGCCGACGACCACTTCAGAACGTGCCGAGCATGACCAACCACCCGAGAAGAAGGAAACCCATGAACCAGACCCCGCCGCCCCGCCCCGGACTCGGACCACTGGTCCAGCCCGCCCCCTGCTCCGTCAACGTCGGCCAGTTCCGCCCCCACGGATCCGACGAAACCCTTGTCGCGGTCACCGCCGAAACGGTCACCGGCACGCACACCTTCATGCTGCCCCCCGACATCGCGGAGCAGTTGGGCCACGCCATCGTGGAGAACGCCCGCAACGCCCGCACTGGACTGATCGTCCCCCAGTCCCCCCTGGACATTCGACACTCACCGAACGGTCAGTCGTGACCGAAACCTCAACCCGCAACTACCCGCGCCCGACCGAGTGCGCCTGCGAACCGTGCCCCGGTCGCGGGAACGATGGCCACGGCATGACTCACTGCGCGGAGTGCTGTTACGGAACCGGGGTCGTCGCTGACCCCGACTGCCCGAAGCACGGAGAGCGAGAGGCCACGACCCCGACCGAGCGTCACGCCCGCAACCTGGCTCGCCTCGCGGAGTTGGAGGCGATAAGGACTCCCCGCCCGTGGTGGGTGCCCGTCGGGGAGTTCGACCGGGACATTCGCCCTGCGGTGCTGGCGCTGATCCGAGGCGTCATCGAACGGCACCGACCTAGCGACATCTACCCAGGTGAGTGCTCCGCGCACCTGGCGTCGAACCTTGGGGGCGTGACATGGCCGTGCGCTGACTACCTCGCAGCGGAGAACGCGCTGGGGGTGGGCGATGAGTGAGTGGCAGCCGACCGAGGCAATGGTGTCTCACGCCGCCGTCATCCTTGAGGACTGGTTCGGACACGACGAGCCAACCCTACGAACCGATGCCCGCGACATGCTCATGGAGTTCGGCCCCTGGATTGCCGCACGGGCACTCAGGGAAGCGGCCGACGGCTGGCTGAGACAAAAGGAAGATGACTGGTTGGAGGCCGTTGACCCTGAGTTGTGGCTTCGTGCCCGCGCTGACGCCGAGGAGGGCAAGCCGTGAGTGACTTCACCGACGAGGACGTGCAACGCGGGGCCGGTGCGCCCGTCACTGAAGAGTGTGGAGAGTGCATGGGGACGGGAGAGGTCGGCAACGACGACCTGGACTGCGCTGAATGCGGCGGAACGGGTGACCGGCTTGAAGGTATTGCTGATCCCTACACCACCTGGGAGCCAGAGAAAGCAACAAACGAACCGGACGGCCTGCCGGACATTGGCGTGGTGTCGCTCATTCAACACCTGCGGAAGCAGGGGATCATCACTCGCCAGTCTTGCGCCGGGCACCCAGGTGAATCCGACGGGCACGTCATGTTCGACCCGAGCGTGTTGCCTGATTCGATTCGCTCACTTCGGGGGCACCCGTTCTCGATGGTGCGAGAGACATTCGAGCCAGAGCCGTGGTTCGAGTTGTGGTGGCGTCCGGAAGACCTGGAATGTGCGGTAGCACACATAGAAAAGGCAGCAGTCGCCCAACTGCCCGAGGAGACGCCATGAGCCTGCGGCCTTACGCGAAGAACGACGACGAGCGGTGCAACGCCAGCAACCCATTCACAGGGCGATGCGTCCTGGTCTACGGCCACCCCAACGAGCACGTTATGGAGCGTCAACGATGACTGAGACACAACTTAACTCGATCGTCCGCCTGCCGTTCGGCCAGTACCAGGCGAACCGCTACGACACCGACACTGAGCACGTTCTAACCCTGTGGCGTGACGGGGAAACGTGGGATGTGCGGGTGCCGAGGCCTTCGGCGGTGCCGGCTCGTGGGGTGCTGCCCGGTCGCATCGTTGACGCCTACCTGGCCGCGCCCTGCGGGTGCGTCAAGTGCGTCACCTGCGGCGGCTACACCGAGTGGTGGGTTCACGATGACAGCCTCTGACTTCACCGACGAGGACGTGCTGCGCGGGGTAGCGGCACTCCAAGAGAGCCAGTATCCCTACTCCCTACGCCCCGTCCGGCTCACCGAACTACCCCCAGTCCTCTGGAAAGGCAAACCGATCGAGGAAGCCACAACCGCCCGAGCACCCGCCACACACGTCACCGGCCACTGCCACGACTGCGACACACCCGTCACCGGGGAACGCTGGTACTGCGGACCCTGCGCCGCGCAACGGGACACCCGTCGAGTCCGCTGACAACACTGGACCGACAACACCGTGTGCCTATACTCGGCGCATGGCGAAGCCCTCACAACCAGACCTGACCGTCGAACGCGTCCCCTGGGACACCCTCAAAGCGCACCCCGACAACCCCCGCAACGGCGACACCGACGCCATCGTCGAGTCCATCACCACCACCGGGGTGTACCGCCCCATCTACGTCGCCAAGGACGGCACGATCCTCGCCGGCCACCACCTCTGGTACGCGCTCGGAGAACTCGAGCAGCCCGAGGTCGACATCATCCGGCTGCCCTACGGGCCACGCTCGCAGCAGGCGAAGCGGATCATGCTGGTCGACAACCGCACCGCCGACCTCGGCAACTACGACGACGGGCTGCTGCTGAAGGTCCTCGAAGAGTTGAAGGCCACCGAACTGGGCCTGCAGGGCACCGGGTACGACCTGGCCGCGCTCGCGAAACTGGACGGCGGCGGGTACACCGACGAGTCCGAAGAGCGGGAGATCGACAACCGGGACGCCGGCACCGTCACCCCCGGCTCCCGCTGGAAGGTCGGCGTCCACACCGTCCACTGCGGCGACTCCACCGACCCGGCCTGCTGGGACGGCTGCCCACCGGTCGACGTCATCCTCGCCGACCCCCCGTACGGCATCGGCTACGAGGGAGGACCAGGAACGAAGCGGGCGAAGATCAAGGACGACGACTCCTGGGAGCAGGCCCTCAAGGTCACCCTCGACGCGTACGCGCAGATCCCGCTGGTGTCCGGGGGGCTGGTCTACACGTTCGGCGGGTCCGGCGCTGAGGCGATCAAGGTCGCGGCCGGCCTGGTCGACGCCGGCTACGCCCGCTGGGGTCTGGTGTGGGTGAAGAACCTCGCCACCATCGGCCGCGCCGACTACCAGCAGCAGCACGAGATGGCGTGGATGGGGCAGGCCCCGATCGTCGACAAGCCGGACGGGCAAGCCCCCGAAGCGGAGCAGACCACCCTCAAGCCGACACCGGGCCTGAACCGGAAGGACTACCGCGCCCAGCACGAGATGCTCTGGTACGGGTGGCGGGAAGGGGCACCGCACCGGGCGGTCAAGGACCGCACCCTCACCACCGTGTTCCCCTTCGACCGGCCCCACTCCTCCAAGGACCACCCGACGCAGAAGCCGGTGCCGCTGCTGACGCACATCCTCCTCGCCCACGAACTGCCCCCGGACTCCGTTGTCGCTGACCCGTTCGCCGGGTCCGGCAGCGCCGGCGTCGCAGCGTCGAACCTGGGCTACACGACGTGGCAAGTCGAGCAGGACCCCGCCTACGCCCGCGTCGCGATCGCCCGGCTCGAGGAAGCGCTCGGGGTGACCGCCGAGAAGGTGACCGGATGACCACGAAGCAGCCGGCGAAGAAAGCCGCCCCCCGGAAGCGGACCACCCGCAAGGTCAAGGGCCACCACGACGAGCAAACCCTGGAGACGCAGCGGACCGCGATCAGCCTCCGCGCAGCCGGCCTGACCTGGCGCGACATCGGCGCGCAACTCGGCGTCGACCATGCCTGGGTGTACCGGCTGGTGCAGGACGGCATCCGGGAGAACATCGCGCAGGACGTCGCGACCATGCGGGAAGAGGATGACACCCGGCTGGTGAAACTGCTCGCCGCGCAATGGCGACCAGCGATGGCCGGGGACACCCGAGCCGCCCTCGCCTGCGTCCGCATCCTCGAGCGACGCGCCCGACTGTGGGGGATGGACGCCCCCGTCGGGATCGACGCCACCGTGCAGCACACGCACGAGGGAGCGGTCCTAGTCATTGAGGCGGACACAAAAGAGCAGTACATGGCCGGGCTGGAGAAAGCGAAGCCGAACCTGCGGGCAGTCCAGTGACCCGCACCCTGGTCGCCACCCCCGACCCCGAACCGACCCCGCAACCGGTGGTCACCACCACGGGGAACTCCGGGTGGACCGCCACGTCCACAAGCACCATGACCGTCGGGCAGGGGTGGACGACTGGGTGAGGACGCCTGCTGCATGCTGTGCGGCGGCGACCTCCGACACCGGTTCACCACCCTGGTCCGAGGCCGGCAACGGTCCACCTTCGACTGCAGCG
>JALOLM010000265.1 GCA_025455985.1 Candidatus Nanopelagicales bacterium
GCCGTGGACCTGTTCGACGGCAGCCCGGACGACGTCATCTTCGGCGGGCTGCCGCTGTTCCACTCCTTCGGTCAGATGTGTGGGCTCAACGCTGCCATGACCTGCGGCGCGACCCTCACGCTGATCCCGCGCTTCGACCCGACCAAGGCGCTCGAGGTCCTGCAGCGCGACAAGGTCACGATCATGCAGGGTGTTCCCACGATGTACGTGGCGCTGGTCCAGCACCCGGAGCACAGTTCCTACGACACGTCGACCCTGCGCGTGAGCGTCTCGGGCGGGGCTTCGCTGCCGGTGGAGATCCTGCGCGGGTTCGAGAGTGAGTTCGACGCGATCCTGCTCGAGGGCTACGGCCTGAGCGAGACCAGTCCGATCGCCTCGTTCAACCACGCCGACCGCGAGCGCAAGGCCGGCTCCATCGGCACGCCGATCCGCGACGTGGAGATGCGCCTGATCGATAACGACTGGAACGACGTGCCGGCCGGTGAGATCGGCGAGATCGCCATCAAGGGCCCGAACGTGATGAAGGGTTACTGGCAGCGCCCCGACGCCACAGCGGAGTCGATCCGCGACGACTGGTTCCGCACCGGGGACCTGGCGAAGGTGGACGAGGAGGGCTACTACTTCATCGTCGACCGGGCCAAGGACATGATCATCCGCGGTGGCTACAACGTGTACCCGCGCGAGGTCGAGGAGGTTCTGTACGAGCACCCGGCCGTTGCGGAGGCGGCCGTGGTCGGGGTGCCGGATCCGGAGTACGGCGAGGAGATCGGAGCGGCGATCACGTTGAAGCCGGGCGCCACCGCGTCGGCCGAAGAAATCCAGGAGTTCGTCAAGGAGCGCATCGCGGCGTACAAGTACCCGCGCATCGTGTGGTTCCTCGACGAGGGTCTGCCCAAGGGCCCGACCGGCAAGATCCTCAAGCGGGAGATCCACCCTCCGGCCTAAGGTGCGTTGGGTGGGGTTCGTGCAGTTGGTTGACGCTCGTCGGGCGCTGAACCTCAACCAACTACCCGAACGTCAACCAACGCGGTGCCAGTGCGGTTGACTATCACCATGCGAGCCACCTTCATGTACGGCGCGGGCGAGGTCCGCGTGATCGACTCCCCGGACCCCAGCCTGCGCGAACCGACTGACGCACTCGTGCGCGTGACGCGTACCTGCATCTGCGGAAGCGACCTGCACCCGTACCACTCCATGCCGGCCTCGGAGGCGGGCGCGGCGATGGGTCATGAGTTCATCGGCGTGGTCGAGGAGATCGGTGACGAGGTGTCGACCGTTCGCGTAGGGGACTTCGTCATCGCGCCGTTCGCCATCTCCTGCGGGGTCTGCGAATTCTGCCGCGCGGGCTTGCAGACCTCGTGCGTCATCGGGGGTTTCTGGGGCAATCCGAAGTTCGGCACAGCCGGCGGCCAGGCGCAGGCGGTGCGGGTCCCACTGGCCGACGGCACGCTGGTGCCGGTTCCCGGCGTTGGCCCGGACACCGATGAAGGCCTCCTGGCAAGTCTGCTCACGTTGTCGGATGTCTACGGCACCGGCTGGCATGCGGCGGTGTGTGGCGGGGTGACTGCCGGCAGCACGGTCGTGGTGATCGGCGACGGTGCGGTCGGCCTGCTCGCGGTTCTGTCCGCGCGCCAGCTCGGGGCTGAGCAGATCGTGCTCATGGGCCGCCACCCGCAGCGCACGGAACTCGGCCGGGAGTTCGGTGCCACCGACGTGGTGGCCGAGCGAGGTGAGGCGGGTATCGCGAAGGTGCGTGAACTCACCGGGGGAGGCAGCCTCGCGGTCCTTGAAGCCGTGGGCCACATGCCCGCCTATGAGCAGGCCTTCGGCGTGGTGCGACCTGGAGGTGTCATCAGCCGCGTGGGTGTCCCGCAGTACGAGGCAGCACCCGTGGGGTTCGGCAGCCTCTTCCGCCACAACATCACGCTCACCGGCGGTCCGGCACCGGTGCGGGCCTACATCGAACGGCTGCTGCCTGGCGTGCTCGACGGCACGGTCAATCCAGGCCGGGTGTTCGACCGGACGCTGCCTATCGATGAGGCTGCGGCTGGGTACGCGGAAATGGACGACCGCTCCGCGCTCAAGGTGATGCTGCGGCCGTGATGCGACCCATGATCAATTAGTTCAGTGCGTGCGTCTCACAGTTCGCGTGGTTAGGGCTTCCCCTGGATGTGCCAGGTCCAGGCAGCGCCGTCCCACCAGCGCACTTTGCTCATGTCGGTCGGATCCTCATACCACCCGGCACGTGGCCGCTGAACGCTTTGTTCGATCATGCTCAGACACTCGGACGGTTTCCCGCAGAACTTGAATCGCCTCGATCCGGCGCTCGGGATCAATGCGAAATACACCCTGACCGCGGGCTCCTGTGGCGGAGGGCCAGGGATTCGAACCCTGGGTGACGCAGAACGCCACAACGGTTTTCAAGACCGTCTCCTTAGGCCACTCGGACAGCCCTCCTGTGCAACGAATGTTACGGGGCGGTGCCTGCGGCGCGTGCCACCGAGGACCGCCAACCGTTCTCGTGCAGCCGTTCCACGGCGTCGAGTTGCAGATCGAGGGCGAACTCGAACTCGAACTGGTCGTCGCAGCCCGGGCCGATCACCGAGTCCGGATCGTGCTCGACGCCCTGCGCCACTGCCACCACATTGGGGAACGCCTGGGCGAGCTGCGCGGCCATTGCGGGGTCGGGCTGGACACCTGCGGACTCGGTGAACAACTCCTGGCTGAAGCCGAAGATCCGGCTGCCCAGGGCGTGCATCACGTGATGGGTGAGATCCAGTGACAGGCCGCCGGCCACGAAGATCGCGATCATCGAGTCCATGTAGCCCAGCGCGGTCGGCGTCGGTGCCGCTTTGGATTCCATGACCCGCCTGGCCCAGGGGTGGCGCAGCAGAACCTGACGGGCATCCAGGATTCGCGTGCGAACGGCCTGTTTCCAGGGCAGGTGCTCCTGTGGCGGTGCGATCTCGTTGATGACCTGGTCGACCATCCCGTCGAGTAGTTCGGCCTTGTTCGCCACGTGCTTGTACAGCGCCATGGGGACGACATCCAGGTCTGCTGCAAGCCGCCGCATGCTCACGTCGTCGACGCCGTCCCGGTCGGCCATATCGACGGCGGCGCGCACGACGCGCTCACGGGTCAGGCGCTCACGCTGCGGCATCCCACTCCTCGGGGTTGACAGGTGTACATCGTATACCTATCGTGTGGTGTACGCCGTACACCTACGCAAGGAGTTGCCCATGTTGTCCCGATCCCGCGCCCGTCTGATCGGCGCGTTCTTCGTCCTCGCCGCCGCCACGTCGTTCATCGCTCTGGCGCTCTATCAGGACGTTCTCAATGACCCGGCCACCGCTGCCGCGACCGACGTCCGGCTCGGCGCATTCCTGGAAGCGGTTCTGGTGATCAGCGTGATCGGCACCGCTGTGGCTGTGTGGCCAGTCGTCAGCCCGTACGGCCCGAGCACGGCGCTTGCCTACGTGATCGGTCGCACGGTGGAGGCTGTGGCGATCATGATCGGGGCCATGAGCCTGCTGGTAGCGCTCACGGTTCCCAGCGAACTACTGGTGTCGCTGCATGATGTGACGTTCCTGTTCGGCCCGGGGTTGGCGATCGGGATCAACACCGGCCTGCTCGCATGGCTGATGTACCGGTCGATGCTCGTGCCGCGGTGGATCGCGCTGATTGGACTGGTGGGCGGGCCGCTGGTCTTCGTCTCATCAACGGCTGTGCTGTTCGGCGCGTACGAACAACTGTCGCCGGTGGCCGCGGTGGGTGCGTTGCCCGTGTTCGTCTGGGAGATGAGTTTGGCCTTCTGGCTGATCGTGAAAGGCTTCCTGCCGCCGAGCGTCGAGGTCCGCGAACCCACCGATACACTTGTCCGCGGAGGCGTCGCCTAGTCCGGTCTATGGCGCCCGCCTGCTAAGCGGGTTTGGGACTCAAATCCCATCGCGGGTTCAAATCCCGCCGCCTCCGCCACA
>JALOLM010000025.1 GCA_025455985.1 Candidatus Nanopelagicales bacterium
GCGCCTCCGACATGGCCCTGGGCGACCTCACCGGCGACAGCTCCCTGGAGTCGGTGTACCTCGCCGACGGCCAGCTCATCCTGACCGGTGGTCAGGCAGAAGGGTTCCGCTACCTGGGCCACACAGACGTGCCCACCACAGCGTCAGCCGTGGAGATCATGGAAGGGGAGTCCGGCGACCCGCTGATCCTCGTCGCGACGGGTCGGGCGTACTCCGCGCAACCGGCGGGCAACGAGTTCGCCGGCTTCCGGTGGACCGGCAGCGCCCTGCAGGAGGTGCCCCTGCGCTGGTTCGAGCCGGGCCGCGGGACGCTCGCGCTCCAGCCCGACTTCGATCCGCTCGAGGATGTCGTCCACCGGGCGGACTGGGACAAGTACCTGGTGGAGTCCGACGCCCAGGCCGACGACCTGCTTGGGTATGCAACCCTGCGCAACGGCGACGTCAACGTCGGCTTCCTGCAACTGACCTGGGACGCAAACCAGCCGACACTGAGTCAGTTCATCGACGAGACCCAGGTCAGCGCTTTCGGTCGCGAGGTACAGCAGGCCCACATGGCCTACGACCTGGAACGGGTCGTGACAATCGGGCAGTTCAACCAGCAGCAGATCACGTGGTCGCCCAGGGTGGCCGTGGGTCTGCAGTACCCCAATGGCACCGGCCCGGGCAACCCGGCTCGGCAGGTCGTGACCGCCGGTTTCACGCTGAACGCGTTCGACAACTGGGTGGCGGACAACGGCTCCTACGACACCGCCTGCAACGACAACCAGCTGGTCGGTGCACCTCGTGTCGACGTGGAGTTCATCGAGGACCGCGGCGCGGTGGCCTGCTCCAGCGTGGTCCCCACCACCGAGACCCTCGACCAGCTGCGGGTCGGATACGCCCAGTGGTCGACCTCCACCTTGAGCAGCGGTCGGCAGGTGACGAACAGTCTGGGTGACGCAGCCTTCGGACTCATCCGCGACCCGCAGCCGCAGGTGATCGAGCCATGCCTGTGGCTGCTCGAGACGCATAAGCGCACACCCGAGGACAACGCGCAGTTCAAGACCTGCAGCAGCGGCAGCGCGCAGTACGGGACCAACGGCGGTCCCCAGTCGTACGACCTCGGTTTCCAGGATGGGATCCGCGGTGTCTCGGTCATCGCCGGTGCCGGGCCTGCCGGTGGCGGCTACCAGCCGGTATATGTCAACGCGGCGTCCTGGGATCGCAACGGCGCCCAGAAGACCAGCAGGTTCACGGTGCGCGCATATGACTCTGCGGTGACGCCGCTGCAAGGTTTCGTGGCGAAGATGTTGCCCCACCAGCGCAACACGATGCGGGTGCAGGTGTACCAGGATGCCAACACGGTTCCCGACCCGGCGCTGGCACCGCGCATCATCCAGGCCGACCCGTACCCCGTGGCCTTCCTCGCAGCACCTCCTCAGGTCGCGGCGGCCGGTCAGGACGTCGACCCGCCGGTCTTCGCTAGCAGCCAAACCACCGGTTCAAGCCAGAGCACGTCGACGAGCACCCGGCTCGGCGCCTATCTGGGCATCGACTACGAGGACCCGCTCGGGGCCTTCGCGGTAGAGGTCAAGGCGGCCTTCGAGAACGAGGCCGAACAGGGCACGGAGGTCAGCCGTGAGGTGACGACCAGCCAGGCCTTCAGCGGCATCTCCGACCAGGACGTGGTGGTGTACCGCAACGTCCGGCTTCAGCAGTACAAGGGCACGGTCCTCGAATCCAGCACAGGCATCGCCCAGGACTCGATCATCGATATCGGCATCCCCTTGGGAGCTACGACCAGCGCGTCGAGTGTGAAGTCGCTGAAACTGCGATTCCCCGCGGTCTTCGGCCCCGGACCGGACTCGCTCGCCCCGGCGCTCAACCAGTTCTTCGACCACGAGGTCGGCGATCCCGGCTCATACCGCGGCTACGGCCAGAACGGATCCGGTGTCAGCGGCTACTGCGACGGCACGCTCGACCCCAGTGGTGACCGTGAGCTGAAGACGTTCGACCCACTCATTCCCGCCACCCCCTTCACGCCGGGCAAACCGGCCGACCCACCGCAGCCGGACATCCTCGTCAGCGACGTGCATCAGGTCCTCGTGGGGTCGCCGAACTCCGAGGGTGCCTCGTTCGACATCAGCAACGCGATCACGAACTCCCGGGTGGTTTCCAACTCCGTGGATCTGGAAGCCGGTTTCACGGCCGGCTACGTACAGGGCGGCATCACCGGGGGATTCACCTGGTCTCAGGGCTGGTCGCAAAGCCTGGGCGAAGGTGTGTCCTTCGAGTCGGGGGTGGGCCACATTCCCGGCTGGAACGACGACCTTGAGAACGAGCAGTACGACTGGCGCAGCTTCTTGTGCCAGAAGACGGTCGACCTGGGCAACGCCCGGGGCAGTCTGACCGCCTGGGTGCTCAACTACACGGTGGACGGCTACCAGGGTTCCGGCGGCCTCGCGGTCATGGACCCGGTTGAACTCGACGAGCCGCTGGCCTCACAGACGGTCGCGTCCTACCGCCCGGCCTTGACGTTCACCCAACCGCAGGGCACCGTCAAGCAGTACACGATCGATCTGCAGGCAGTCGGCGCGAACGACGTGCACAGCCTCACGATCGACTACCCGACCATCGCCGACTCCCGCGCCAACCGGCCGGCCAGCGACAGCGTCACCCCGCAGCGCGACCTGCTGCCCGGCCAGCTCTACCGGTGGCGGGTGAGCGCGAAGGACTTCTTCGACAACGAGGTGGTCTCGGAGTACGAGTTCTTCCAGACACCTGCCCAGCAGGTCGCCCCGGACCCGGTGGCGGCCTTCGACGTGGACGACCGGAAGCCGCAGGTTGGCCAGGAGGTGTCCTTCAGCAACTCCTCCACGAACGCCACGGGCTTCGAGTGGGACTTCGGTGACGGCACCACGAGCACGGACGCTTCGCCGTCACACACCTACACCCGCGCCGGGACCTACACCGTGGAGCTTCTCGCCACGGCCCCGGGCAAGCCGGACGGTCGGGTGACCCGGGTCATCCAGGTCGCGGCAGCCGTTAACGACGACGCCTTCGTCGCACTCGAGGACACAGATCTCGAGGGCAACGTCTTCGACAACGATCTCGGGGCCACGTCGCTGCAGATCGTGGCCGGCCCGAGTCGCGGATCACTGGCTGATTCCGCTGACGACGGGTCGTTCCGCTACCGCCCGGAAGCCGACTTCTGTGGCACTGACTCCTTCGTGTATTCAGCAGACGGCAACCCCATCCGGCCCACAGCGGTCGTGCGCATCAGTGTGTCCTGCGTGGACGACGCTGTGGGCACGAAGCCCGACCGGTACGCGGTGCTGGAGGACCAGGTGCTGCAGGTGCCGGCCCCAGGAGTGCTGGGCAACGACAGCAACCCCGACGGTGGCGCGGCTGCGGTGCAAGCCGTGCTGCAGCCGGTCCACGGGACTCTGGTACTAGGGGTGGACGGAGGCCTCACCTACACGCCGGCCGCTGATTTCTGCGGACCCGACAGCTTCACCTACAGTGCCGGTGCCGCGGCCGAGACAGTCAATCTCGACGTGGTCTGTGTCAACGATCCGCCTACCGCGCGCAATGACCTCGCCACCGTCGATGAGGACGGTGAGGTTGATATCGCTGTGCTCGACAACGACTCCGATCCCGATGGCGCGGTGAGTGGACCCGCGCTGGTCGACCGGCCGGAGTCCGGCCGCGCCCGCTTCGACTCCGGCGTTCTGCAGTACACCCCGAAGCGCGACTTCTGCGGCCGTGATGTCGTGACCTACCGGTTGAAGGACGGCCCCGGCAGTTTCGACGAGGCGCAGGTGCGGCTGCGCGTGACCTGCATCAACGACGCTGCCACGACCCGGCCGGACGAATACAGCCGCGACGGTCAGCGCCGGCTGATCGTCGAGGAGCGCGACGGGTTGCTGGGCAACGACACGGACATCGACTCGCCGGACAGGCTACTGCGCGCGGAGTTGGTGGCGGGGCCGCGAGGCGTCCGGGTGCTGCGCAACGGCGGCTTCCGACTGCGCCTGCTGGCAGGCTCTGATCCAGCGCGGTTGACATTCACCTACCGCGTGTGGGATTCGCAGACCTGGTCCGCGCCGGAGCGGGTGGTCATCACACGTTCGTGACCACGGCCTAAGAGCCAGGTGCCGGCAGATCCTGCAACCACCTTTCGAACTTCGGCGCACCCAGTCCACTGGCCTTGTCGAAGCCGACCTTGGCCTGGCAGCAGCCCTGGCCGAACAGGTCGTTGGTGCCCTTGGTGATGTCCAGTAATGCCGACTGCGGCAGGGCGTACAACGTGGGTGCGATCAGGCCGAAAGGCCGCTTCTGTTTGGCGGCGATCAGAGCCACGGTCGCCGCGACAAACGGTGAGGCCGCGCTGGTGCCTCCGACGGGTGCCACGATCGGCTGCCCCTTGTCATCGAGGCTGATCAGCGGCCAGCCGGGTGCACCCGCGGAATGGGCGGAGATGTCCGGGACCACGCGGCCAGAGGTCTTGGTCCGCGAATCCTGCCACCACGGCCGATCGAAGATCCTGGACACCCCGCCGCCCCCTGCGGTGTCCTGCGGTCCCAGCGGAGCCCCGAGTTTCGTGGCGTTCCACACCACCTCCGAGGAACGGGTGTTCTCCGGTGTGAGATCGATGCGGGAACCGCCGATGGCCAGCACGTACGGGCTGGTCCCCGGGTACCCGACCGCCTTGCGTCGCGGGCCTTTACCGGTCGCGTTGTTGACACAGTCGCTGGAGCCCCGGTCACCGGACGCGGCCATCACCGTCGTGCCGGCCAGGCCGAGCCTGAGCAGCACCGATTGCGTCAGCTCCAGCGCCCCGGGCGGCAGCGACCGAAGTTGCCGCTCGCAGAACCCGTAAGACGTGGTCGCCGCATCGGGTAGTGACTTCTGCGCGTAGACCGTCGCCCAGGTGAGGTGGTCGCGCAGGTCGAAACTCGCAGCCTCGATCACACTCACGCGGCTGTCCGCGGCGAGCACAGCCTGCACCACCTGGACGTCGAGATTGCCCTCGTCACCCACCGGGAGCGCGGTGGACAGCCCCGGAACGGGTACCCGCTTGAACGACATCTCGGGCAATCCGAAGCACAGTGCGGAGGAACGCAGCGCCGAGCGGGAGAACCCGTCGCCCTGGGCGACCACGCTCAGCGGCGTACGCGACGGCCGCCCGCGGGGCGCGCACCTGCACATCCAGCAGCACCGCCTCTGGGACGTACCGGCGGATCTTCTTGGGGACCCGGCCGTCACTGCCGTAGAACGTGGCGCGCAGGCCTCCGCGGGTGGCTTCCAGAACGTCCACCGGTTTGCCCAGCCAGGCGGACATCTTCGCCGCCTTGCCGGTCACCCGCGCGAACACCCCGGTCCGGTCCAGCCGGAACGTGAGCCCGGCCTTCTCCGCGCTCTTGCGCACCGCCTCGACAGCCTCGGGGGTTGCCCCGTACTGCGAAGCGATCCGCTTGCGGCCGGGGAACCTGCGGTAGGAGTCCGACCCCGGCGTGGCGACCGCTCGAAGTGCCTTCTCGGCGCTGCTCTCAGGTCGCTGCAGGCCCAGGCTGAACGTCACCTTCGCCGAACCGGGGGCCTTGCGCGGCTCACCCGTCACCCGCGCCCCACGTTCGCCCTTCTGGGGGATTTCGAGAACGTCGGCGGCCGCCACCCCGCCGGACATGGTCGTGGCCACAGCCAGTACGGCTGCCACTGATCGCAATTGGTCCACCCTTCGCAGAAAGCAAGTATGTATCCCTTTCGCGGGTTCGTGCGTCTTAACAGATGAGACCAACCCAAGGAGAAGGAAATGACCACCAACGAAAGTTCCGTAGACCGCATCATCCGCCTCGTGATCGGGATCGCCGCATTTGTCGCCGCCTTCGCAGTCGGCTTCAGCAGTGTCGGTGGCATCGTCCTGGCCGTCGTCGGCGTCGTGATGCTCGCCACCGCGGCCGTCGGATTCTGCCCGCTCTACCGGGTGTTCGGCATCTCGACCTGCAAGGTGCCGCAGCACCAGTAATCTGAAGCCCGGTGGACGCGACTGAACTGGCGGGGATCCTTCCCGACCACACGAACGAGCTGTACCGGTACGTGCGCTCGATCAGTCGCGAAGCGACCACGGCCGAAGACCTGGTCCAGGAGACCATGGTGCGGGCCCTCGAGAAGGCCGGCTCCCTGAGCTCACCGGACAGGCTTCGGCCGTGGTTGTTCCGGATCGCGCACAACACGACCATCGACCACTACCGCCGCCGCCGCGAAGAACCCAGCGAGGATCTCGCCGACGAGGTCGAACGGCGCTGGCACGACGACGACTACACCGTCGACGCCGCCGTTGTGGTCACCCGCACTGAAACCGCCGAGGAGGTTCGTGATGCCCTGGTCCGGATCCCCGTGGCCTATCGCAGCGTCGTGGTCCTGCACGATGCCGAAGGCTGGACGGCTCGGGAGATCGCTGACGTGATGCAACTGAGCCTGCCTGCCACCAAACAACGCCTGCGTCGCGGTCGCATGATGCTGGTGTCGGCGATGGCCCGCGGGCACGAGCGGCGGATCGCGACGTCCAAGGTCCCGCTGCGGTGCTGGGACGCCCGGCAGCACGTGAGTGCCTACCTGGACGGGGAGTTGCCCGCGAACACCGCCTCAGCGGTCGAGAAACACCTCGCCTCATGCCCGACCTGCCCGCCGCTGTACTCCTCATTGGTGAGCGTGCGTGACGCCATGGCCGGTGGCTGGCAAGACCCGGACACCGTTGTGCCCGAGGCGCTCGCCGAGCGGATCCGCAATCTGAGGGCTTGAACCTCATCGACCCGCGCACAATGGGGGTATGGACGTTTCCTTGACGTTCCTCGGGGCAGCCGGCACCGTCACCGGCAGCAAATTTCTGATCGCTTCCGATTCCTCACAGGTCCTGGTCGATGCGGGGCTCTTCCAGGGACTGCGGGCGTTGCGACGGCGGAATTGGGACCGGCTCGGAGTGCCCGCGACCAGCCTCGACGCCGTCGTCGTCAGTCACGCCCACCTGGACCACTGCGGCTACCTTCCCGCGCTCGTGCGGCAAGGGTTCAACGGCCGGATCCTCTTGACCGCCGACACCGCCGCCTTGGCTGAGATCGTGCTTCGCGACAGCGCGAAACTGCAAGAGGAGGACGCGAAGTACGCGGCGGGACGAGGCTTCTCCAAACACAAGACACCCAAACCGCTGTACGACGCCGACGACGTGGAACGCACCTTGCCGCTGTTCAGAATCGTCGACTTCGACGTGGAGGTGGCGGCGTCCGACGACATCCGTGTGCGGCTCGTCAACGCGGGCCACATTCTGGGCTCGACGTCACCGGTGGTCACCGCGGGCCCGGTGATCGCCTTCAGCGGCGACCTCGGCCGGCCCAACCATCCGCTGCTGCGCGCGCCGACTGGCCCCCCGGCGGCCAGTGCGATCGTCGTGGAGTCGACCTACGGTGACCGGGCGCACCCCGACGACCCGGTGGGTGCCTTGGCGCAGGCCATCAACCGCACGCTGGACAGGGGCGGTTCGGTCGTGATCCCGGCCTTCGCCGTGGACCGCACGGAGTTGCTGCTCATCACACTGCAGGATCTGGTGCGCGCCGGCCGGATCCCGCGGGTGCCGGTGTTCGTCGACAGCCCGATGGCGTTGCGGGGGTTGTCGGTCTACCGCGATGCGATCGCCGACGGCCACGCGGATGTGCGTCCCGACGTTCCCCTGGACGTGTTGCACGACGGGAATCTGCACGCCGCCTCGTCGGCTACGGAATCCGAAGCACTCAACGATCCCGCCGCGCCGTGCATCATCATCTCGGCGTCCGGGATGGCCAGCGGCGGCCGGGTGCTCCACCACCTCAAGGCGATGCTTCCCGACCCCCGGCACAGCGTGCTACTCGTGGGCTACCAGGCCGTGGGGACGCGTGGGCGTGACCTCGTGGAAGGGGCCGAAACGATCAAGATCCACGGCGAGTACGTGCCGGTCAACGCCGAGGTTATCGACGTACAGGGTTTCAGCGTGCATGCCGACGCCGATGAACTGCTCGCGTGGCTGGGGTCGGCGGCCGAACCGCCCCGGGTCGTTTACGTCGTCCACGGCGAACCCGCCGCATCGGCCGAGCTGGCACGGCGGATCGGTGCCGAACTGGGCTGGGTGGCCGTGGTGGCCAGGGACGGCGAGCGGGTTCGCGTGCGCTGAGGGCGTCCCCCTGATCCGCACGCCTGCCCACCTGCCCGCCTGCCCGCATCGGTGAGAGTTCGGCCCGAGCGCCAGCGGGCCTAGTGCGCCAACGCGCTCGGCTGCTCCACGTGGGTCAGTTCACCGTCGAGAATCTCGAAGACCCGGTCGGTGTACTGCACCATACGCAGGTCGTGGGTGACCATGATCCCCGTCTTGCCACGCTGCTTGATCTCGCGGGCGAGCAACTCGACCACCTGGCGGCCCAGCTTGGTGTCCAGGGCAGCAGTGGGCTCGTCAACCAGGATCAGATCCGGGTCGTTCATGAGCGCGCGACCGATCGCCACCCGCTGCCGCTCACCACCGGACAGCTGCTCTGGGACGTTCTTGGCCCGGGGCGCAAGACCCAACTCCTCGAGCAGTTGGTCGGCACGCGCGTGGGCCTCCTTGCGGCTGATGCGCTTCTGCAAGGTCGAGACGTACAACAGGTTCTCGCGCGCGGTCAGGAACGGCACCAGGTTGGCGGCCTGGAACACGAAGCCCACCCGCTCGGCCCGGAACTTCGTCAGGTCCCGCTTGTTCAATCCGGCGACGTCAGTACCCGCGAGGTTGATTGTGCCGGTCGTGGGCGACAGCAACCCGCCGATCATCGAGATCAACGTGGTCTTGCCCGAGCCCGATGGGCCGAGCAGGGCCACAAACTCACCCTGGTCGACGGCCATCGTGGCCTTGCTGACCGCATGCACCTCGGTGTCACCAGAGGAGTAGATCTTGCTGACGTCCTCAACCCGCAGGATGGCGTCCTTGTGGGACGTGGCGTCCGAAGCGGGATCCACACCGGGATCGCCGGGGTGGGGCGGTACGAATTCCAGGTTCTCGTTCACAGGGAGCCTCCGATGGCAGTTGCGGGGTCGATACGGGCGATCCGGCGAAGGGAGAATGCAGCCCCCACGACTCCGGCGACAAGAGTGAAGATGGCAATGGTGATGAGCGTTTCGGTTCGGAACAGGGTCGGTACCTCATCCGGGACGATCGCCCCCAGGCCGCGGGAGGCCAGAGCGCCGATCACAACCCCGATCAAGGACGCGATGATCGCCTGAAGGACAACCCCGGCGCCGAGTTTTCGGGTGGGGGTCCCCAGTGCCTTGAGCGCGGCGAAGAGCTCCCGCTTCTCCAGCACCACCAGGGCGAAGAAGAGCGCGACCACCAGCGCGGCCACAGCCAGCGCCGTGTAGATGATCGAGTTCAACGTCGAGCTCTGCTGCTCCACACCGGGGATGGCAAGGCCCGTGGCTTCGGCGGACAGGACCGTCAAGTCACCGATCTCACCTTGGATCTGCTCGGCAGTGACTCCCGATTCGGTCTCGATCGCTACGGCGTTGACGTCGTCCACGACTCCGGTGAACTCCGGACGCACCTCGTTGCGCATCTCACGCCAGGTGTTCAAGGACGTCCACACCGTCGGCTGGAGCTGGTAGGAGGAGTCCTTCACGATCCCCACCACCTCAGCGGACGTGCTACCGACGCTGACGTCATCACCGATGGCAACGCCCTGCTTGGCCAACTCCTGGTCGATGGCGGCGGTGCCGTCCTCACCGGCGGCGGGCAGGCGACCCTCGGTCAACGTGGTCGGCACGCCGGCACCGTCCGGATCGACTCCGAAGATCGCCACGTCGTACTCACCGCTGGGCGCAGTACCCGCCGTGAGCAGGACCCCGACACCGGTCGCGGTGGCGACTCCGGGGGCTTCCTGAACCTCACGCACCTGCTCGGGATCCATGCTGGATCGCAGCAGCGAACCCTTCGCGTCCGGGCTGAACGCGTAGGCAGTGGCGTTCGTCGAACGCACCGCGCCGGTGGCTCCGAAGAAGAGCCCGTCGGCCAGCGCCCCGAGCGTCAACACGAGGAAGACGATCAGTGACAGCGCCGCGATGATCGAGGCGAACCGACCCCGTCCGCGCCGGATTTCATTGAGAGCCAGCATCATCGCGCACCTGCCGCTGTGAAGGGATCGATCTTGGAGATCCGGCGGATACTCAACAGCCCCGCCAGTAGGGAGAACGCCAGTACTGCGGCCACCGTGCCGATCACCAGGACCGGGGACAGTTCCACGGGAATGCCGGAGTTCAGCCCTCGGACGGCCAGCAGTGTGAGCAGGACCGCGATCGCCGAGGCCAGCAGAACCACGACGGCGATCTGCAGGGCAACGACTGCCGACAACCTTCCCGTACCGGCTCCTACCGCCCGCAGCAGTGTGAAGGTCTTCATCTTCTGCACTGTGAGGATCAGGAAGAAGAAGCCGATGACGACGATGCCGATGATGAACGTGAGACCGACGAGGATGCCGAACGTCTGCGAGATCGACGCCACCCCGGGGATCAGCGATACCGCATCGTCCTTGTCATAGGCCTTCGTGCCCGGGACCTCGGCGGTGATGGCGCTGACGACCGCTTCCGAGTCACCGTCGACACTGACCGCGACGGCATTGACCGGGACGAATGGCACGTTCGGGTTTGTCGCCTTGACGATCTGCCCGTAAAGGTCCTCGGTGAGGTAGGCAGTCGGTGAGGCGTTGAACTGCGCGCCACGCAGGAGCCCGACCACCGTGGCCTGCTTGTCGGCGGCGGTCAGTTCCAGGGTGTCACCGATGGCATAACCGCCACCGTCCATCGCAACCTCGGACGCGTTCTCCGGCAGCCTGCCTTCGGACAGTGCAGTCGGCGCCCCGGGCTGTCCCGGCTCGAAGCCGAACACCTGCAGGTCCTCAGTGCCGTCCTTGAGCGCCGCCGAGGTGGTCAGCACGGACACGGGGCCAGCGGCGGTCACTCCGGGGACCTCTGCGACCTGTCCCACGACCGCCGGGTCGAGGCGCGAGGCCTGCAGGTTGTCGCGAGCGTTGGCCGAGTAGACCAGCACGTTCGCGTCCACTCCTTTGAGGGCTCCGGTGATGGAGTTGACCAGCGCGTTGGACAGCGTGGTCAGCAGCAGGACCAGGAAAACCAGCAACGAGACGGCTCCGGCCAGCAGACCGAAGCGCAACTTGGACCGGCGCATCTCGGTCAGCGCGAGATTCATACTCGGCTCCGGATGCGGGGCGGGGCCACCGGCCCTAACTTGGAGGAAATCGTTTGCACGCTTCCAAAGATACTTCACACCCTGATAGTCAGCAAACTGAGGTATTCCGGGTTAGGCTTTCGACGTGATTGAAAGGCCCGCGCTCCCGCTCGACACTTGGCCGTTGAGCCGCCTTCTGATCACTGCCAGTCGACTGGTGGAGCATGACATCGCCCAGCAACTTCGGCCCTATCACCTCACCCACGCCAGTTTCGGCGTCCTGGCCCTGGTGCACGCCGCGCCAATGTCGCAGCGACAGCTCGCACAGGCGACGCGGGTCGAGGAGCAGACGATCAGCCAGACCGTCGACCGCCTGGAGCGGCTGGGGATGGTCACCCGCGAGAAGGACCCCGCCGACCGCCGGCGTTTTCTCGTCACGGCAACCGCGCAGGGCAGTGACGCATTCCGGCATGCGACCCGGCATGACCGCGCCGAGCATGCTCTCGAGGGCCTCCCCGAAGCTGAGCACCTGCGGCTGTCACTGGCCGAACTCATCCGTCGACTCGGTGGCGAGGATTACGTGCCCGCCGTGGAACCGGGGGCCTGAGCGCCGCAACGACGCAGGTGGAAGGTGCCTTCTGCGGGGGTACCCTGGAGTTAGGTCGAGGAGTCCGGCCCCGGCCGTCGCTGGGGGGCGGTGGTCCATATGCTCCGGTCCGTCTTGGCTGCCATCAGCGCGGCCGCGATCATCTTCAGCCCGTCGGGGGTGGCACAGGCCGCGGCCGACCCGCCCAGCCCACCCACCGACGTCGAGGCGGTACCGGACAACGCCGCCGCACGGGTGACCTGGACGGCGCCGGTGGACGATGGCGGAAGCCCGATCCAGTACTACACCGTGACCGCCGACCCGGGTCCGGCAACCTGCACCACCGGAGATGACTCCACGAAATGCACCGTTGTGGGCTTGTCCAATGGCACCGCCTACACCTTCACGGTCACGGCCACGAATCATGAGGACCTGACCAGCAAGCCCTCCGAACCGTCGGCCCCCGTCACCCCCTACACGATCCCCGATCCCCCAACGCTGGCCTTCCTGTGGGCGTCCGACCAGACGCTGCAGGCGAGGTGGTGGGTCAGCGGCAACGGCGGCAGTGCCCTCCTGGACTACACGGCCACCGCCGAACCCGGTGGGCAGTCGTGCACTGTCGGTGCGGACACTACGTCCTGCAACATCGGCAGCCTGACCAATGGCCAGACCTACTCGGTAACCGTGCGTGCGCGAAACGCCGCTGGCTACAGCGCGCCCTCCAACACGTTGACCAACAGCCCCTACGGTGCCCCGTCGATGGCTACGGGCGTGACAGCGACCGCAGCGAAGAACTCGGCAGTCGTGACCTGGATCGCCCCAACCGACGACGGGGGGCGGCCGCTTTCCTACTACCGGGTGACCACCGACGGTCGCGACTGCATCAGCTCTTCAACCACCTGCACCGTGACCGGTCTGCTGGCAGGCCGGGCGTACCAGTTCCAGGTCCTGTCATACAACACCGGTGGGCGGTCCAGCGTCTCGGACAAGAGCAATGCGGTGATCCTCAGCGGGGGGCCTGCCGGACCGGACGGGGGTCCCACGCTGGTCGGATGGGGCCGCAATGAGCACGGCGAGATCGGTGACGGCACCGCTGACATGACCACCTCGCCGCGATCGGCGTACCTGGGGGGCGATCTGGGGAACACGTACATAGCGGCGGTGACAGGCGGCTGGGAGCACGCCTGCGCCCTGGACCTCGCAGGTTCGGTGTACTGCTGGGGCGATGCGCCGTTCAGTGATGGCACCGCCTGGTCCGCGGCGCCTTTCACGCAGCCCGGAATGCCCGGCGCATTCAGCCAGCTGGCAGCCGGGCTGGACTTCACGTGCGGCATCTCCGATGGCCGGGCCTACTGCTGGGGCATCAACTCCAGCGGGCAGCTGGGCACCGGCAGTTACCTGTCGAGCGTGACGCCGCAGGCAGTGCGCACCGATGGCGTCCTGCACGACAAGACGCTGACGTCGCTGGCCGCGGGACGTCGCCACATGTGCGCGATCGACGTGGCCGGACAGGCGTACTGCTGGGGGGCCAACGGATCGGGGCAGTTGGGTACTGGGGAACGCAGCGCGTCGATCCCGGCACCGGTGGCAGTCACCACTTCCGGAGTCCTTGCCGGGTTCCATTTGAAGCGCCTTGCGTCGGGTGACAGCCACACCTGTGCAGCCAACGCCGAAGGCGACACCTTCTGCTGGGGCGCCGGAATCTACGGCCAGCTCGGTAACGGTGACAACCAGGACAGCGCGGTCCCGGTTGTTGCCGGCCGCGTTAGTGGCCGCGACCTTGCCGCCGGGGCTGCACACACATGCGCTGTCGACGCCCAAGCGCAGGTCCGCTGCTGGGGCAACAACCTTGTCGGTCAGATCGGTGACGGCACCACCACCGACCGCAACGTGCCGGTGCCGGTCGCCGCCGGTCCCAGCACGGCGGTGGCGACGTCGAGCATGTCCACCTGCGCGATCGCCGCCGATGGCAGCGCCCACTGCTGGGGTGAGGGCAGGTCGGGGGAACTGGGGGACGGCAGCGGCACCTACAGTTACTCACCCGTGGTCATGGATACCTCCGGTGTGCTTGCCGACAAGGTGCTCGTGGACATCGCGGGGTCGTCCAATTCCTTCCACGCTCTGGCCGCTTCGGCGCCCGACGCCCCGGGGGCGGTGACGGCCACGCCGGGCGACGCGGAGGTCTTCGTCACCTGGATCCCACCGGCCGATCACGGTTCGCCGATCGACGCCTACCGGGTCGTCGCCGAACCGGGTGGTACCGCGTGCACCACCGTCGAAACATCCTGCGTGCTGGGCGCGTTGACAAATGGCACGACCTATCGGTTCACGATCACCGCGCACAACCTCGCCGGCTGGGGGCTTGCCGCCACCAGCGACCCGGTCACCCCGAAAGCACCACCGCCGCAGCCAACGCCGGCGCCGGGCAAGGTCAAGGGGCTGCGGGCCAAGGTCGGGGCCAAAGCCGTGCGTGTGCAGTGGCAGGCCGCACCCGGTGCGGGCGACTACCAGTACCGCATCCGCCCTCCGCGTCGGACGTACGGCCGCTGGCACACCACAGCGAAGGAGCGGCTGATCATCCGGCACCCCAAACAGGGCCCTTACCGGGTGCAGGTGCGGGCACGGAACGCCAGCGGCACGGGTCCGGTCGCAACTGTCAGGTTCCGGGTGCGTCGATAGTTCAGGCGCGCTGCGGGGTCGCCGCACGAAAGTGGCACGGAACGAAACTCAGTTCCGGAATCTGCCATCTTTGTGCGGGAAACCCGCCCGATTTGCGCGAAATCAGATGATTCTCGCCGCTCAAAGACGGCAGCGGCACCCGGTCCGTGCCCACTTTCGGCGGCGGAGTCCGCCAGCCTGTCCGGATGCATGCGCGGCAACGCGAACCAGCGATACCCCGGGGCGATGTCTAGTCGCGCATCATCACGTCGAGCCTCGACCCCTCGAGATCGGCCTGCCATCCCGCTTCACGCACCACCCGCAGAACCTGTGCGGCCGAGCGCGGCTGTCGGGCATCGGTGGCCAGCACCCGTGCCAACTCACCTTTGGTCGCCTTGTTGAAGTGACTCGCGGCGGTCCGCTGGCCTGCCGGACCGGGTTGCCAGACCTTGACAGTGACCGCTCCGGGCGGCAGGTTGACCATCGCGGCGTACGGCGACGAGAGCATGTCGACGACCAGGCCGTTGTGCCCGGCCACGACCGCCGACACGGCATCTCGCCAGTAGCCGGGCAGGCCCCCTATCGCAGGCAATCGCGACCCCCCGGAGAGCCGATAGGCGGGGATCCGGTCGGTCGTCCTGACCAGACCGAAGAGAGCCGAGACCACGGCGAGCCGCCGGTTCGCGCGACGCAGATCCGAAGCTGCGAGACTGCCGAAATCCAACGCGTCGTACAGGACCCCGGTGTAGACCGCACTCGCGGCGGCCGTCGGCGCGCGGTCCAGCAGGGTGTTCTGCACGACCAGGTCGAATTGTGTCGGCCCCAGTTGCAGAGCCTCGATAGCGGCCGCCGGATCCGTTGCACTCAGCTCCTGCAGAGCCCCCAGGAGCCGCTGCCTTAGCGGGTTGAGTTCTGGGCTGCTCAACGTCTCCAGGTCCAGCGGCTTGCCCCGCGCAGGTGAGTGTTTCGACTCCGAAGGGGGCAGCAGGATCAGCACCTGACCATCGTGTCAGGCGACCTCAGGAGACGGACCTCGCGTCGGGCCCACGCACGAGCGCCATCGAGACGAGCCCCCCGGCCACGCAGGCACCCACTGTGTAGAGCACACGAAGACCATCGATCGACAACGTGTCGTCGACTGCTCCGGTGCTGATCAGGAAGACGACCATCGGCGTCATGAACGTCACCTGCAGGACGTAGTCTCCCAGCGTCGCGTAGGCGAACATCAGCGTCATACAGATCGCCGCAAACACCACCTGCATCGGCCGCGGCAGGGGTGACATTGCCGCGGCGACGACGGCCCCGGCGATCGTCCCGACGATGCGCTGGCGGTTCTTCGCCAAAGAGTCGACGGCGTAGGGTCGCAACACGATGGCCAGGGTCATCACCAGCCAGTAGCCCTTCGGCAGGTCGTAGTACAGCGCAACCGCGGTGGCAGACCCACAGGCCACGGCCATCACGACGGCGTGCCGGATGGCGACATCGAATGGAACCGGATCGCGGTCGAGGTGGACCTTGAGCAGTCGCACGACGACGAGAACGTAAAGAGACACCGCCGCCATCACTGCCATGACGGTGAGCGTCGGGTTGCGCGGAGGATCCATTCCCAGGACTGCCGCCACGACAGGAGCGACCCCGAAGACGCCGGCGCTCAACCGGCTGGACAGCCCGGCCAGCAGACAACTGGCCACCACCACGGCGACAACCGCCACGGGATTGCCGTTCACCGCGGTCGCCAGACCACCGACCAGCACCAACGCTGCACTTAACGCAATGGTCTGCCGGGATGAGCAGTAGGGAGAGAAGGTCACGCTGAGCAGGGCCATGGTCGCGGGAACCACCGCGCGGCCCCCGAGCACGAGGACCGCGACCACCAGCGGCACGAGCACGACCACGGTGATCTTCACGGCCGCGGTCAAGGCCTTCGTGGGTGGCGGGAAAGCACTCATCCCGGATCACTTTGCCACTGCGCGCCCGCCCAAGCCGATCGCAGGATCCACGGCGCGCAGCCGACCCAGTGTCCAGATCTGCAGGTTGATCAAGGCCCCGACCAGGGCTTGCTGAGGGACTGTCGCGCAAGGTTCATGATCAACCTGCGAATCCGGACAACTGCCGTCGACACAAGGGTCGCGGGCACCTCAGCCGTCGCCGCGAGTCGCCCACAGAGCCGCCTGCAGCCGGTCGGTCACGCCCAGCGCCGCGTAGATGGCGGTCAGGTGCGCCTTCACGGTCTTCTCGCTGATCCCCATCTGCCGGGCGATGAGCCGGTTGGACAGCCCCCGGGCAACCAGATCGAGGACTTCCTTCTGCTTGTCCGTCAGGCGCTCCGGCTCAGGACTGCGCGGGGTCTGCCG
>JALOLM010000266.1 GCA_025455985.1 Candidatus Nanopelagicales bacterium
GCCACCGCCGGTGACCGCGTAGGTTGTCACCGCGTTGTTCGTCGACACCGTGGGGGCCAGCGCCTGCACCGCGGCCAGGTTCAACGGGTAGGCCTGGTTGTCCGTGAAGTACGTCTCAATGACGATCGCACCGTTACGCGCGTCGCTGGTGAGTGAGGCCTTGGCCGCGCTGGCGCGCTGGTTCAGGAAGACGGGGATGGCAATGGCTGCCAGAATTCCGATGATGATGATCACGACGAGGAGCTCGATGAGGGTGAAGCCCTCTTCCTTCTCCCGCGCCGCTGCGATGCGTGCGAACATTTCGTACTCCTTCGGATGTGGGGCTGTCGGGCCCCAATTGCAATGACGCTGAAGGCATCGGCCATTACACATCCGTCTTGCAGTTCGACTCGCCTCGCTTCACCCGTTCGGACCTACCGATCGGCAGCCTCACCCGTTCGGGTGACAGCCACTAGGTGCGCATCTCGTCGGTGAGGTGGTGGGTCAGGTTGTGGTAGTGCAGCCACCAGTCCGGGCGGTTCAGCTGCGGGCGGTACTCGACGTGGGTGATGCCGGTGTGATGAGTCTCCACCGCCACGACACTCCACGGCCCCTTCTCGAAGATGTACTCGAACACTGCCTCGATCACACCCGCGTGCGCCACGACCAGGATCCGGCGCTCGTCACCCTCAGGCGCGGTCATCCCCAGACGGTGCCGTCGCGCGCTGGGAACGATCTCCTCGATGAAGGCACCCACCCGCGACCTGAACTGCATCCAGCTCTCACCGGTGGCGGTGACCGGGGTGTAAGGGTCGAGCGTTCCCCACAGTTCGGGGGTGAAGGGCTCGAACTCCGCGGCGGGCACGGGTGAGCCGTCGGCGTGACAGGTGCCGATCTCGCGCAAGCCGTCCTGCAGCGTCGGTTCCTGGCGGATTATCTGCGCGATGATCTGGGCTGTCTGCACCGTGCGCGCCACACTGCTGGCGTAGAACTCGGTGATGTGCAGGTGCTGATTGATCCAGTGGCCCGCCCGAGTGGCTTGCTCTTGGCCCAGGTCGGTCAGCGGCTCGTCGCGGTGCTCGACGGTGAGATCGCCGAGATTGACGTGACTCTGGCCGTGGCGAACCAAGTACATATGCACGTTTCCTACGCTACTTCTTCACTGCGACACGTGCGGAAAACCGGTGTGGATAAGTCGAACGGCTGTTCGATCGGGAGGGTAGACTGAGGCCATGAATGGGGGCACCTTCTTCGACACGCTGGACACTCTGGTCGACGAACTGGAGGTCGGCGAATTGACGCTGCGCGCAGCTCAAGCCCACCGTCTTGCCTGCATCGAAGCCTTGATGGACGCAGTCGGCGGCAGTGATTCCACGGTTGTGGCAGAAGGCGTGGAGTCGGAGGTCGCGGCCCTCCTGCACGTTTCGACCCGCACGGCCTCCCGGATGTGTGACGAGGCCGCCCTCATCTGCGGTCGGCCGGCCATCTACGCCGCTCTGAGCGAAGGCCGCATTGACCTTAGCCGGGCCAAACTGATCGCGGTCCTCCTCGGTAGCGAGGATCTGCAGGAGCTGCTCGAGCAGGCGGCCATCCTCTACGCCTACACCCACACCACCCACGAACTGCGTCGGTGGCTGCTGTCACGCCTGCCCGACGCAGGTGACGATGCGGCCCGCAAGACCGCTTTCGACAAGCGCTGCGTGCAGATCACACAGGATCGCGACGGGATGAGCGACCTGTACGCCTACCTGCCGAGCGAGGTCGCCGAGTCCTTGTTCGACACGCTGGACAGGCTGGCACGCGAGAACGTCGTACCCGACGAGACTCGCACGCTGGACCAGCGCCGGGCCGATGCCGTTGCAGATCTGCTTGACGAGCGCACGACGGTGACCACGCAGGTGAACGTCGTGCTGCCGGCCACCGGGATAGGTGCCTCGGTGAATGGTTGCCCCATCCCCTGGCCGGCCGCTTGGCAACTCGCCGTAAGCGCCAGCGCCGGCTGGGCGGCCTGGCTGGCTGCTCCCGACGGCCGCGTGGTCAACACCTCCCCAGGCAAGTACCGGATACCGATGGCACTTGCCCGGACGGTCCGGGCACGCGATCAGCACTGCCGGTTCCCCGGCTGCCACGTCCCGGCTGCGCGCTGCGACCTCGACCATCTGGTGGCCTGGCCGCAGGGTCTGACCACCGACGAGAATCTTCACTGCCTGTGCCGGCGACATCACAGGATCAAACATCAGACCGGCTGGAAAGTCACCCATTTGGGTGACAACGTGCTGGAGTGGACCAGCCCCGCGGGGCGCACCTACCGGACGCGGCCACCAAATGCACTTGGGTATGCGGCGTGATCAGCCACAACTGACCTACTTGATCAACTCGAAGATCTTGAAGATCGGCATGTACAGGGCCACGATCATGGCTCCGATCATGCCGCCGACGACCGCGATCATGATCGGCTCGATGATCGAGGTCAAAGCTTCCGTGGTGGCCTCGACTTCTGCGTCGTAGAAGTCGGAGATCTTGTGCAGCATCTGCAAGCGACTCCCCCTGACGCACAGACTTCTCCACGTCCCGGACCGCCCGCGCGATGACCACGTTGCCCGTCGTGTCGGCCACGATGTCCAGCGACTGCAGGATGGGGACACCGGCGTGGATCATGGTGCCCAGGTTGCGACTGAAGCGGGACAACGCCACCTTCTGGAACAGCGAACCGAAGACGGGCGCCTTGAGCTTCATGGGGTCCACGACGTTGCGTACCCGAGGGTCGTTCTTGAACTTGCGCCACAGTGTGAGACCGACGATGAGCAGCACGATCAGGACTGGCATCGCCATCTTGAGGATGGACGAGATCGCTACCAGGATCCGGGTGGGCAGCGGCAGTACTCCGCCGAGGCTGTCGAACAAGCCCGCAAACACCGGCACGATGAACAGCAACATGGCCGTCATCGAGATGATCGCGAACCCGAATACCACCGCCGGGTAGGTCATCGCCGACTTGATCTTCGCGCGCAGTTTCACCTCCGCCTCGAAGTTCTCCGCGAGCTGCAGCAGCACCGTGTCGAGGAAACCGCCGGTCTCCCCCGCCCGGGTCATGTTGACCATGATCGGAGGGAACACATCCGGGTGCTGGCCCAGAGCCTGCGACAGCGAGGACCCCTGTTCGACCGCGATCCGAACCGAGGCGTAAACCTCCGCCAGCTTCTTGTTCTCGGTCTGCTCGGCCAGGATCGACAGGGCACGCAGCAAAGACAGCCCAGAGTTGATCATTGTGGCGAACTGCCGCGCGGAGATGGCGAGGTCCTTCAACTTGACCTTGGCCCCCATGCCGGGCAGGTGCAGTTCCCGGTTGAGGCCGGCATTGGCCTCCGCGATGGAGATTGGCGCGTACCCCATCCCCTTGAGCTTCGTGGCGACCACCGAGGCCGACTCCGCATCGATGCGTCCGCGCACCAACTTGCCGGTCCGGTCGCGGACCTGGTAGTCGAACGTGGCCAGACTCATGAGAGTCTGCCCAGCAGCCGGTTGAAGTCTTCGATGTGATGGCACTTGTCCACACCGAGCTCGTAGGTGATCCTGTTTCGGCGCACCAGCTCGGCCAGGCTCTGATCCATGGTCTGCATCCCGAACTTCGCCCCGGCCTGCATCGCGGAGTAGATCTGATGAGTCTTACCCTCGCGGATTAGGTTGCGGATCGCCGACGTGGCAACCAGCACCTCCGCGGCGGCCACCCGTCCCCGGCCGTCGGCGGTCTTGCACAGCGTCTGGCAGACAACCCCTTGCAGGGTGCCGGCCAACTGCTGGCGGATCTGCTGCTGCTGGTGTGGCGGGAACACGTCGATGATGCGATCGACCGTCTGCGCGGCGTCCTGGGTGTGCAGGGTCGCGAACACCAGGTGGCCGGTCTCGGCGGCGGTCAAGGCCACCTGAATGGTCTCGAGGTCGCGCATCTCGCCGACCAGGATCACGTCGGGGTCCTGGCGCAGGACGTGCTTGAGCGCCTCGGCGAAAGAGTGGGTGTCATGGCCCACCTCGCGCTGGTTCACCAGGCAGTTCCGGTGCCGGTGCAGGAACTCGATCGGGTCCTCAACGGTCATGATGTGGTCGTGCCGATTGGTGTTCACGATGTCGATCAGTGCCGCCAGCGTGGTGCTCTTGCCCGAGCCGGTCGGTCCGGTCACGAGCACGAACCCACGCGGCAGCGAGGCGAAGTTCGCCACGGCCGGCGGGATGCCCAGAGACTCCAGATCCTTGATTTCGTACGGGATCATCCGGAAGGCCGCGCCGAGTGCGTCGCGCTGCTTGTACAGATTGACGCGGAATCGTGCGCGTCTGGGCAAGGCGTAGGAGAAGTCAAGTTCCAGCGCCTGCTCGAACTCCTCGCGCTGCTCCTGGGTGAGCATCGCGTAGAGAACACGCTGCAGCGATGCGGGTTTGAGGGCCGGCGTCCCGGGCAGCGGACGGAGGTTGCCCGCAACCCGCACTGTGGGCGGTGCACCGGCGGTCAGGTGCAGGTCGCTGGCACCGAGATCCAGCATGGCTTCCAGCGCCTGGACAAGACTGATGTCCTCGGAGCGCACCTGCTGCTCGGTGGTGGGCCGCACGGGCGCCATGGGCGGTGGCATGTTCTGAACCGACATCGACAACCTCCACGAAGACTCACAGACGGTGTCGGCACAACCGCAGAACCCCTTGAGGACGCTGGCCTCAGGCAACCACCCGCAGCACCTCGTCGAGGCTGGTGACCCCGGCCAGAACCTTGGCCAAGCCGTCCTCCCGCAAGGTCTGCATACCCTCTTCGCGCGCAGCCATCGCGATCGTGGCCGATGATGCCCGCTCGACGGCCAGGTGCTCGATCCGCTCGGTGATGGGCAGCACCTCGTGCAGCGCCACCCGCCCTTTGTAACCGGTGCGGGCGCACACTGAACAGCCGACGGCACGGTAGATGCGCGGCGGGGCCTGGCCCGGCTCCAGCACCAGGCCGGCCGCCTCCAGCGCAGCCGTGGTGGGTTGGTACGCCTCTTTGCACTTCGGGCAGAGGCGACGGGCCAGCCGCTGGGCCAGCACGCAGTCCACCGCGGATCCCACCAGGAACGGCTCGATGCCCATCTCGATCAACCGGGTCACCGCGCTCGGGGCGTCGTTGGTGTGCAACGTGGTGAGCACCAGGTGGCCGGTCAGCGCCGACTCGACCGCGATCTGCGCCGTCTCATGGTCACGGACCTCACCGATGAGCACGATGTCGGGATCAGAACGCAGGATCGAGCGCAATGCCGCGGCGAACGTCAGCCCCGCCTTGGCGTGGGTCTGCACCTGGTTGACCCCCGGCAGCCGGTACTCGACCGGGTCCTCGACGGTGATGATGTTGACCTCGGGGCGATTGAGGATGTTGACCGTGGCGTAGAGCGTCGTGGACTTGCCCGAACCCGTGGGGCCCACGACCAGGATCATGCCGTAGGGCTTGCCGAAACTGGCTGAGTAGCGCTCGTAGTTGACGTCGCGGAAGCCCAGGTCGGCCAGATCCAGCATGGCCGTGGAGTTGTCCAGGATCCGCAGGACGATCTTCTCCCCCCACACTGTCGGCAGCGTGGCCACGCGCAGATCGATCTTCTGCCCGTGGGCGTTGACGCTCATGCGGCCGTCCTGCGGGATGCGTCGCTCGGCGATGTTGATATCCGCCATGATCTTCAACCGGCTGATCACACCGGACTGGATCGACTTGGGCGAACGCATGACCTCATGCAAGACACCGTCGATGCGGTAGCGCACGCGCAGGTCGGTCTCCGTCGGTTCGAGATGGATGTCCGAGGCCCGGTCCTGAATGCCCTGCGTGATCAGCAGGTTCACGAACTTGACGATCGGAGCGTCCTCGACGACCTCCTTGATCGTCGCGAGATCCTCGTCCTCCTCAGTGGCTTCGAGCACTGTTGTGAGTTCGTCCATCTCGCCGTCGGCCCGGTAGTGCCGGTCGAGGGCGGCCTGGACATCCGTGCGCGTGGCCACTACCGCCTGCACGCTCATCCCGCTGGCCGAGCGGATGTCATCGATGGCGAAGACGTTGGCGGGATCGCTCATGGCGACCAGCAGCCGTCCGTTCTCGAACCCGATGGGGATCGAACTGTGGCGCCTACAGACGCTGCCGGGCACTTTCGTCAGCGCCGCGCCGTCGAGGGTGAACTCCGTGAGGTCCACGAACCGCATCCCGATCTGTGCGGCGAGAGCCCGCACCACCTGGGACTCGGTCAGCATGCCCAGGTCGATGAGCACCCGACCCAGGGAGTGCCCCGCCCCGCGCTGCTCGGACAATGCCGCGCTCAACTGGTCGGCGGTGATCAGGCCCTGGGACACGAGGATGTCTCCGAGCTGCTTCATACTCCGCGCACCCCCTTGATGAGGGCGGTGAGCAGGTCGTCCTCAGCCGGCTGCG
>JALOLM010000267.1 GCA_025455985.1 Candidatus Nanopelagicales bacterium
TATCTGGCTCCCACGCTCCCGCGTGGGAGCAAGTGCGGACGCTCCGCGTCCCGTCCGCTCACCACTGGGTGACGACCTCGATCAACCCCTCCTGCCCCGCATAATTGCGCGCGCTGGAATAGCGCCAGTGCAGCGGGTCGTCGACATAGCCGCGGGCAACCGGGTTGTCGTGAATGTAGTCGAGCTTCTGCCGCATCATGACCTCGCCCTCGATCAGCTCCGGGTGCGAACCCTCCTGCCACACCTGGTGCTCGCGGTCGGCCTTGTGCCGGGCCTTGTGCCAGGCGAGGAGATCGAGCACCGGTGAGCGCCGCTCGCGCAGCCGGTCGATGATCCTGCGCGCGGTGTAGGACTTGAAGCTCGCGATGGCCTTGCCGAGCTGCGGAGCGGCGGCGAGCAGGTGGCAGTGGTTCTCCAGGATGACATAGCCGAAGAGCGTCAGGCGGCCTTCGCCTTGTAGGTAGCCGAGCGCGTCCAGAAGGATCTGGGCGTTGGCGGGCTGGGCGAAGAGCGGGAGCCACTGCACCACGGTGCAGGTCAAAAGGTGCGGCGCCGTATCGTCGAGGATGCGGTAGCGGTCGCGGCCCATTGGCGCGGGTGCTCGCGGGGTGGCTGTACCCGCAAGGTTAGTCGACGCGGAGCGTCGGCACTTGCTCCCACGCGGAGCGTGGGAGCCAGAGTGGTATGCGTTCTCTCGTTCCCACGCTCCGCGTGGGAATGCGTTCTTGGCCGCTCCGCGGCCCGTGCGGGGGGCGGTACTGCGCAGTCGGGCGTGCTGGCGGCCGCGGCCGTTTTGCCTGGGGGTTGGCGCTGCCCGCGAGGTTCTCGACGCGGAGCGTCGGTGCTTGCTCCCACGCTGGAGCGCGGGAGCCAGAGCGGCGGGCGCGCGGGCGTGGGAGCCAGAGGGCCAGAGCGGCCGCAGGGCACAATAAAAAGCGGGCCACCCTGGGGTGGCCCGCTGAGTTAGCGCACGCGTCCGTGCGTGCTTGGTGAGTCACCGACTACTCGGCCGTGTTCTGACTCCCCGGCAGCGTGTAGGCGTTGGTGTCGGAGACCCAGTCATCGAGCCACCAGACCCTCCGGGCCATGGCGTCGGCTTCGATGACGTCGCTCTCGTAGTCGCCCTTGGTCTCGTAGACCCACTGCGTCCAGACGGCGTACAGCTTGGAGCCATCCGGGTTGGCCTCGAGATCGGCCTCGCTGGAGCCGGTGTCCCCGCCCGTGTTCATGTTGTCGAACTCGTTGCAGAAGCCCGAGCCGACGACCACGTCGGACACGTCCGTTTCATAGGCGGTGTTGGGCCAGCACGCCGCGAGGTCGGCCGTAAGCCCATCCGTATCCGTCTCCGTCCACACCACGTAGTTGTCACCGAAGGACTCGGCACGCATGTAGAACAGATCGAGCGGCTCGGCCTCACCGTCGGCCACCGTGTTGTTGTCACCGGTCTCGAACACCACGAAGTACCGCGAGGCGTTCCGTGCGTCGGTGTCCTGCACCAACGAGGTGTCGTCGCAGCTCCAGGTGCTGTCGGCGCCTGTGGCATCCGTCTCCGGCAGACCATCCAAGCAGGTGTCCGTGATGCTCAGGCCATACACCGAGCCGGTCATGGCGTAACGCGGGTCCAGCGTGGTGATGTTCATCGACTTGTGCTGGGTCACGTTACGGGCATGCTCCGCAACTCCCGGAGCGAAGTCGTAGCACACCTTGGGCTCGTTCGGCTCGCCGGTGCCGGTCTCGGTCCCGCGATAGGACTCGCAGGTCACGGTGCCACTACCCGAATAGTTGTTGCCATCCGCGGCGTCGAACGTGTTCGGGGTCGTGGTCCAGCTATTGCCGCCGTCGAAGGAGCGCCGGATGTACAGGTCGTAGCGGTCGCTGCCCTTGGCGTTGAGGCGCCAGTTGGGCGACCAGGCGTAGAGGAACATCACGAAGTCGCCGTCCAGGAAGCCCCGGTGACCCTTGGAGATGTCGAGCGGGTTGTACCAGGACTGGTCTTGGAGGTTGCTCTCGGGGACCGTGGCGTCGCAGGTCACCGGCGTGATGTCACCACCTTCCTGCGGCGCACCGCCCGACGGGCATTGATGCCAGGTGAGCACACGGGTGGTGTTGCCCTCGCCCTGAACGACTCCCTGCAGGATCGGGTTGGTGTCGCCGATGCAGAAGGTCGACCCCTCCTCGCTCGTATCGCAGGTCACCGTCGGGCAAACGTCTTCACCATCGCCGTCATCGACGCAGGTATCCGGTGTCACGGACGAGAGGTTGGTCGGCGTGTCGGCGCAGACGCCCTTCGGGTAGTACGGGTTGGCCCCGGGCTCGATCAGGAAGGTCTCGCAGACCATGTTCTCGAAGCCGTAGGGGTTGACCTCGATGCCCGGGAGGGCCGCCGCGGCCGCCAGGACACCGCCGTTCTCGTCGATCGGGCACTCGGGCGGGATCGGGCCGGTGCATACCAGGTCCGGCACGGCCGAGGTATCGACCACCGTCCAGGGTCCGAAGGCCGGTGTCGGGACGTCCCAATCGGCTAGCTGGATGGCACAGGGGATCGCGTTCCAGGTGTCGGCGTTGATGTTGTAGGTCACCGAGGTGCCGGTTTCATCTACGATCCTCGGGGAGCCGTACAGGGCGGTGGTCACCGCGTTGCGCAGTTGCAGGCGGGTCCCGGTGCGGGTGGTGGTATCCCACGGAATGCCGTCGTAACCGCTGACGGTCACCTCCAGCCGCCATCCGCCGGTGGAGATCACGCGCAGCGTGGCGCTCTCGACCACCGGCTTCTCCGGGTTGTCGACGTTGTCGTCGATCGGGCACTCGGCCGGCTCTTCGGGCACATAGTCCTCCGGCAGCACCATGCGGCGCAGGAAGGTGTCGGCGGGTCCGCCCTGGCGCATCGGGCCCTGCTTCCAGGACGGGATGGCCACCAGGCCATTCACGCTGGCCACTGCCTTGTCGATGGACTGCACCAGCAGGCTGGTGCGGCGGGCGATCTCGGTGCTGACGATCTCGAAGTCGTAGACGCCGTAGAGGCTCGTGCCATTCTCGCCCATCACGGCGGTGTTCATCTTGCCGTACCACTCGCCGGTCTCCCAGTAGACCTCGGGCTGGTTCAGCAGGTCGCCCTGGTAGACCAGGTTCGCGACCAGGCTGTTCGGCTCGAGGGTGCCATCCTCACGGATGCCCGCGGAGGTGTCCGGGGTGCCCATGTCGAAGCTGTGCCACCAGGCGTTCTTGCCGATCTCCTCGGTGCAGGTGGGATCGGTCTCGGACTCTTCCTCCGTGCAGAGCTCCGCATAGCCGTCGCCGTCGGCGTCGGGGCGGAAGAAGTACTTGCCGAGACCCTTCGACTCCTCGACCGCCATCATCACCCAGGCGCTCCGGTCACCGGTTGCCGCGTCGGCGGTGTAGCCCTGCAGACCAAGCCGGGGCCGCGTGGCGGAGGTGTTGGCCCGGTTGGGCAGGTCGGCAACGCCGTCGCCGTCGGAGTCGGCGACGCACATCAGCGTCGGCCTATCCGCATCCGGTCCGGTGAGGACGGTGATGGTGTCGGCGCACTGGTTCTTCAGGCCGAAGGGCGCGGCCAGCGCGTAGTCGCAGTACGGGTCGTCGGTGATGACACCAGTCGTCTCATCCGGCGCGTTGCACTTGGCGTTGTTGGTGAGGCGCATGGGGATGGCCATGGGCACGAACACCTGGGGCCGGCCGCTGACGGCCAGATCGTGGTCGATCACGTTGATCGGGTCCGCAAGCACCTCTCCGCTTTCGTCGAGCTGCTCGACCAGGTCGAAGTACTCCCAGTTGATGAAGGAGTACCAGACGTCGGTCTGGGGATGGGCGACTGCGCCGCTCCAGCCCTCGCCGGGGCCTTCACCCTGGCCGGGACGCAGCCCTTCGGGGTCTTCCTGCCAGGTGATGGCGAAACCGGCGCCCTTGACCGCCTCTTCAACGTCCTCCGTGCGCGGGTCGTCGCCGGGCAGCAGGATGCCGCGGGCGGTCCAGACGCAGCCGAAAGGCACCACGCCGGCCTGGGGATAGCCCTCGTCGGCGAAGTCGATGGAGCCCTGCTTGCCGGCGACACCGAAGGCGTCGAACAGGTAGAGGTCGTCGACCGTCTCATCGATGGGGCTGGTGAAGCCCTCCAGACCCGAAATGCCCAAGGTCTCGCTGCCGCCGCGGATGAAGTTGGTGATGTTCGTCAGGCGGGCCTGCTGATCAGGGTCAGCCAGGCCGTCTTCGGTCACCATGGAGTAGGCCGGCTGCCCCTGGGAGCAGAAGCGGCTGGGCCAGGCGATGAGGGTCTTGTTGCCGGCGGTGGCGTGGAAGACGTTGAAGGCGCCTCCGGGGTATTCGACCAGGTTGATCGGGCTGCCCACGCAGTTCTCGACCGGCTCGCCGGTCCTCCTGTCCACCACGGTGATGGCCGGGCCCTCGATGAGGCGGTTGGTTTCGTTGGTGTACTGGGCGGCCACGACGCAGGGCATGTTGGCGCCGACCCTGATGTTGGCATTGAATCTGCCTTGGGGGTTGGCTCTAGCGGTGCCGACGACATCGCCATTGATGGCGTTGATGATGGTAACGGTGACCCTCGGCAAGGCGTTCTCACCCGAGATCTTGAGCCTGTTCCTGTCGGCGAGGGCCTCGTAGACGATCGGGCCGATGTCGAGCGGCGCGGGCTCGTCCCACTTGTTGCCGTGGCAGCTATAGCAGGACGGGGCCTGGGCCGTGCCCTGCAGGCCGACGCCGTGGCACTCGGTGCAGTGGCTGGTGAACGGCAGCGGCAGCGGGTCCTTGTTGCCCGGGATGTGGTCTGTCTCGAGGTTGAAGGAGCTGAGGTCCGCGGCTTCGGACAGGTTGGTCTGCTTCCAGGTCACGCCGTCGTCCAGACTCACCGCGGCATAGGCGTCCATGAACGAATGCATGAACGCGGTGTGCTCCGGCTCGACGAAGGGGCCGTAGATGAAGGTGTTGATCAGCGGCTTGGCCACTGGCAGCTCTTCGACCAGGTCTCCGTCGATGTTGATGTACGGGATGAGGCCGGTGCTTTCTCCGGTGCTGCCGGTTGCGGGCGCACCGCTCGCGGCCTGAGCCGGGACGTAGAACAGCATCAGGTCCGTGAAGGCGTGCTCCGCCTCCGGCAGCAGGGCGTTCACGGCGTCCTGAGGGAAGTCGGGGACCTGGATGGTCTGCGACATGCTCTTGTTGTTGATCAAACCGTCGTCGGCGACCGCGAGGCCGCCCGATCCGGTGAGAAGTGCCGCCAGACAGAGCGGCAGGAATCTCGATCTCATGACATTCCTCCTACGTTTCTCCACAAATCCGAGGCGCGCCCGGCCCAGTGCCGGGCGCCGCCCCTCCTTTCCCTTTAGCAACGCACATCTCCCTATCCTCTACGGCCGCCCGGCAGAACTCCTGGCCGGGTGGTCCGAGAAACCGTTTGCGCCGGCCGGAGCCGGCCCGCCTGAGCGAGCAAGAAGTGTACCGAGAGCGGCGTGCAGGCCGCGAAGCCGCGCCGCGGCTGGGGATCGGCCTGAGCGGCCGAGGCGGCGCGCGGCGCGAGTGTACGCAATCGGCGACACATGGGTTAAAAAATTGACAAATATCAATCTTTTTAGCCGACAACCGGGACCAGAAAGCCGCGGGCAGATTGCGAAAGACCCTCTAACGAGCTGTTTTTTGGGCGGCTTTCTGCCGCAACAACCGGCACCCAACGTGTAAAAAGGCTTGACACCCAACCCGGCGGGGCGGCCGTGGCGCGAGCGGCGGGCGCTCACGAGAGGGCCTCCAGGTCGCACTCGTAGGTGTGCGGGGCGACGTGCTTGAGGACCTTCTCGCGCTTGAGCTCGGCGACCACCCGGCTGACCGATTCGCGCGAGGCGCCGAGGATGGCGGCGAGGTCGTCCATCAGGGGAAGCCGCAGTGGTTGGCCCTCGGCGGCGTCGAGCTCGGCGAGCATACGCACCAGGCGGCGCACGCGCTCCGCCACGGGGCCGTCGTAGAGCTCGGCGAGCCAACGGTCGGCGCAGCCGATCTGCTGCTCCCATTGCCCGATCACCCCATCGGAGAGCTGGATGTTGCGCCGCTGCAGCTCGTCGAAGACGGCGAGCGGGATGCGGCAGAGCTCGGCCTCGCGGAGCGCCGCCGCGGTGTGCCAGTAGAAGCCCTGGGTGAGGGCCTCCAGCCCGGCCGCGCTGCCGCGCCCGAGGATGCGGACGATGCGATCGCCGCCGTGCTCGCAGCGCTTGCTGAGCTTCAGGGTGCCGCTGCGGATGGTGTAGACGGCCTCGGCGGGCTCGTCCTCGCGGTAGATGAGCGTCCCCGGCGGGCAGATGGCGCTGCGGATGGGAAGGAAGATGTGCTCGAAGTCCGGCCCGCGCAGGGCGGAGAAAAGCGCCTGCTGGCGCATCGGGCAATGGCGGCAGTCGGCGACGGTCGCCCAGCGCTCCTCGCCGCAACGCGGATCGGTCTCTACCGGCGCGGGCAGCCGGGGGTGATCGGTCGGCTGGTTGGACATGAGGCGGGCTCCGTTGCCTGATGCTGCCACCGGGGACCCTCCGTCAGGGCGGGTCCGGTAGCCGTGCGAACAGAAGCGTAAAACAAAAACTGAGAACCAGAGCACAAAATCGAATGGAAAAATGACAAAAAGCAATTTTTTTAGGTTTATTTGATTCGCGGCGGGCAGATAGGCGGGGGAAGCGGCGGAGCGGCCTGCGCGCCGGCTCCACCTGCGGCCGTATCCCGACAGCCGTCACCCCCCTTCCGGCCTCCCCGTGGAGGGGGAAGGGGGAAGAGTTGGGTGGTTGCTGCGGGGATCGGGTCGGGCTGACGGGATTGCGCCCGTCAGCCCTCCCACACCACCGGACATGCGGTTTTCCGCATCCGGCGGTTGAGCCCGGCGGGCTTAG
>JALOLM010000268.1 GCA_025455985.1 Candidatus Nanopelagicales bacterium
ACGAATGCGGTCATGTCCCGGATCCCGCCCACCGACCCGAGTAAGAAGGGCACCGCCATCGCGATGGTGACCCCGCAGACCGGCGAGGTCGTGGCACTGGCCCAGAACCGCATGTGGGGCACCAAGGGCGCCGGCAAGACCACGTACAACTACGCCGTGGACCTCAAGGACGGTGGCACCACGGGCATGCAGGCCGGGTCGACCTTCAAGATCTTCACCCTGGCCGCGGCCATGGAAGCCGGCATCTCCCCGTACACGGTGTTCGACTCCTCGGACGACAAGAACTTCGCCGCCGGGCCGTGGGGTTGCACGGACGGGCAGTACTTCGGCGCCTACACGGTGAGCAACTCGACCTCGTCGGGGCAGTTCAACATGTTGCAGGGCACGGCGTTCTCGGTGAACACCTACTTCGTGGGCCTCGAGCAGCAGGCTGGTCTGTGCCGCACCGTCGACATCGCCAAGCGCACGGGCATGACTCTGGCCAACGGTGGGGAACTGCCCACAGTGCAGTCCTTCACCCTGGGTTCGGTCGAGGTCTCCCCCCTGGCCCTGGCCACCAGTTACGCCACCATGGCCAACCACGGTGTCTACTGCAAGCCGCACTCGATCACCCGGATCGTGGATCCACCATGGCCAACCACGGTGTCTACTGCAAGCCGCACTCGATCACCCGGATCGTGGATGAGAGCGACACCGACCGCAAGGTCGTTTCCAAGGTCGAGCCGCAGTGCCAGCAGGCCGTCAGCCGCGAGGTCGCAGACTCGGTCACGGCGGTGCTCACGCACGTGGTCGACGGCGGCATCGGAGGCCGCACCGGTGCGGCCATGAGCTTGGGTCGCGATGTCACCGGTAAGACCGGTACGACCGACACGTCGGCGGCCGTGTGGTTCGCCGGCTACACGCCCAGTCTGGCCACCGCAGTGTGGGTGGGCGACCCGCGTGGAGGCTTCCAGTACCCGATGAAGGATGTCGTCATCAACGGCACCTACTACGGTCAGGTGTTCGGATCGAGCCTGCCGGGCCCGATCTGGCAGCAGGCGATGTTCGGCGCCCTGGCGGATACTCCCCCGGAGACGTTCGAACTGCAGACGCTCTACGGTCTGCGTACGGCTCGCGGCGGCGGCAGCTACATCCCGCCGACCTACACCCCGGCTCCCGCGCCGGTGCCGGTCATCACGCCGACGCCCACCCCGCTGACCACGCCATAGTCGGACCGGCTACGACCTCGCCGGTTGTTGCGAAGTTGACGCGACACCCCGGCGTGTCTTGTCAACTTCGCGACATCGGGGGGTTGTGGCAGGAAGTTGCCCGGCGTGACAACGTGCTGTCAGATCCCCAGTAGCCCCGCTAGGACCTGCAGTTCGAACTGGTAGTAGGCACGACGATCCGCGAGCGAATCGCCGACCACGTTGTGTCGATGGCCGAACAACTCCGAGGAGATCGACCCGATCATGTGGGTCCACGCCATCACCCCGAGGGCAAGGGCGGCGTCGTTGAATCGCGTCTGCGTGAGCCCGGCCCATTGCTCGACATCATTCAAAGCGGGCTGAAGGCTCCGACCGACCCTCGAGGTGAAGGCCGGCACCTGCGGCTGCGCACCCACCTCCTGCAGGATCCCGGTCAGCAGCGCTGGGATTCGCGTGGCCGGACCTATCGTGTCCTGTGGCGCCGCGTACCCGGGCACCGGTGAGCCGTAGATCAAGGCGAACCGCTGTGGCTGGGCCAGTGCCCACTCGCGAGACCCGAGTCCGATGGCCATCCATCGCTTGTGGGGGTCGCGCGTTCGCGCCGCGGCCCTCTCGACGTCTCCGGCCATCTCGTCGTAGGCACTGACGATCAGCAGCGTGAGCAATTCGTCGCGGGAGCTCACGTAACGGTAGATCGCACTTGATGCCATTCCCAATTCCCGCGCGACCGCACGCACGGACAGTTCGGAGGGCCCCACCTGGGTGAGCTGACGATTGGCGGTCTCAGTGATCGCCTCCAGCAGGGCCGCTCGGTTCCTCGCTCGAATCCCTGTCGCACTCATGCGAACACTATATGCGAGCACCGCTCTTGCTTTGTTGTGATCACTGCTCTATAGTGAGAGCACTGCTCACATTTAGGAGTGACCAATGGAGATTCACACAGTTCTTGGCGCCGGTCAGGTCGGCACCCGTCTGGCCTCGCTGCTGGCCCAACAGGGTCAAGAGGTCAGGCTCGTCTCGCGCCGGGGTGTGGCACCCGAGGGGATCAAGGCGATCAGTACTGACGCCGCCGACCTCGATGCCCTCCAATCCGCGGCCAGCGGTTCGGACGTGATCTACAACTGCATCAACCCGGCCTACCACCGCTGGGTGCAGGACTGGCCGCCGATGTCGTCCAACATCATCACCACCGCACAGACCCAGCAGGCCGTGTTGGTCACGCTGAGCAACCTCTACGGCTACGGTCCGGTGGACGCCCCCATGACCGAGCAGACACCGCTGACCGCACACACCCGCAAGGGTGCGGTGCGCGCGCAGATGTGGCGCGAGGCGCTGGCCGCTCACGAGGCAGGCCGGATCCGTGCCGTGGAAGTCCGCGCCAGCGACTTCGTCGGTGACGCCGGCGACCAGACGAACTTCGGCGACCGGGTGATCCCCAAGATGCGCGCGGGCAAGGCGGTCTCGATGATGGGCAAACTCGACCAACCGCACACCTGGACCTACACCGGCGACGCGGCGACCCTGCTGGCAACGGTGGCGAGCAGGCCGGACGCATGGGGCAAGGCCTGGCACGTCCCCAGCAACGCGCCTCGCACTCAAGAACAGGTCGTCACCGATCTGGCCGCCGAGCTCGGAGTCCCGGTACCCAAGATGCGGACTCTGGGCGCGGGGATGCTGCGCACCGCCGGGGTCTTCAACCCGACAATTCGCGAACTCGTCGAAATGCTGTACGAATTCGATCGGCCATTCATCATGGACTCCAGCGCGGCACAGGAAACCTTCGGTCTGGCACCGACGCAGTGGGACGAGGTGATCGCCGAGATAGTACGGCGAAACCCCTAGCCAGAGCCTTTCGCCAGACGCTCCCGCACGATTCCGGACACGGTCTTGCCGTCGGCGCGACCCTTGGTCGCTGCGGTCACGCGCTGCATCACCGGACCCATGGCACCCATACCGGTCTTGCCCTCGGCGGCGGCTTGGGCGATCGCCTCGTCGATGATCGCGGACACCTCGTCCTCGGTCATCGGCGTGGGCAGGTAGCCCGCGAGCACTCCCAATTCGGCCTCCTCGCGATCAGCCAGTTCGGGGCGGTTGGCGTCCCGATACGCGACCACCGACTCGCGGCGCTTCTTGGCCTCCTTGTCCAGGACGCCGAGCACCTCGTCGTCGGACAACTCCCTGGCCTGCTTACCCGCGACCTCAGCGTTGGTCACGGCCGCCAGCGCCATCCGCAGTGTCGCGGCTGTCAGCTCGTCACGGGATTTGATGGCGGACTGCAAGTCCGATTGCAGGGTCTCCTTGAGGGACATACCGCCATCCTGTCATGTGATCTTCGTCCTAGCCCCGGGGTTATGTGCCATGCGACGATGGGCTGGTGCATCCCCTTGTCAAAGCCGGGCTGGCCGGTGCCGGAGTCGGCATGGGCACTTTGGCGTATGCCCTGTGGGAGGCCCGGCAGTTCACCCTGCGGTCTGTCCAGGTGCAGGTCCTGCGGCCCGGGTCACGGCCGGTTCGCATCCTGCAGTTGACCGATCTGCATCTCACGCCGACGCAGACGGACAAGATGGCTTGGGTCCGGTCGTTGGCCGCCGAAGACCCCGACTTCGTGATCCTCACCGGTGATCTGCTCGGGCATATGGACGCGGTTCCCTACCTGGCCAAGACGCTGGAGCCGCTGCGCGGGGTACCCGGGGTGTTCGTCTTCGGGTCGAACGACTACTGGTCCCCCAAGGCGATCAACCCGTTCAAGTACTTCGTGAAGGGCCGCGTGCCCAAGATGTCAACCGCTCGTCTGCCCACCGACGAGCTCGAGTCCGAGTTGCTCAATGCCGGTTGGTCGAGCTTGAACAACGCCCGCGGCAGCGCCGAGGTCCAGGGCAACCGCATCGACATGCGCGGGGTCAACGACCCGCATATCCAACTCGACCGCTACCACGAGGTGGCCGGTGGCTTCGACCCCGACGCTTCCCTGCGACTCGCGGTCACTCATGCGCCGTACCTGCGGGTTCTCGATCCCATGGCCGACGACGGCGCCGACCTGATCATCGCTGGGCACACCCACGGCGGTCAGGTGTGCCTGCCGGGGTATGGCGCGCTCGTGACCAACTGCGATCTGGACTCCAAGCGCGCCAAGGGTCTGTCCCGGCATCAGGGCGCTGCGCTGCACGTCAGCGCCGGGCTGGGGACCAATCCCTACGCGCCGGTCCGGCTGGCCTGCCCACCGGAGGCCACGATGCTGCACCTCGTGCCGAAGGCCGGGTGAGCCGGTCGTATCCTTGGTGAAAGTGCGGGGTGTGGCGCAGCTTGGTAGCGCGCTTCGTT
>JALOLM010000269.1 GCA_025455985.1 Candidatus Nanopelagicales bacterium
ACGTGCCTCTGGTGTACCGGTTATGACGCCAGTCGTATCGCCGGGTAGCTAAGCACGGAAGAGATAACCGCTGAAAGCATCTAAGCGGGAAACTCGCCTGAAGATGAGATCTCCCGGGGACTTGATCCCCCTGAAGGGTCGTCGAAGACTACGACGTTGATAGGTCGGGTGTGGAAGCGCAGCAATGCGTTAAGCTAACCGATACTAATTGCCCGTGCGGCTTGACCCTATAACCTTGAGGTCCCCTCAAGGGTAATCAAACCCAACTTCTTCTTCCATCTGTTGAAGACCACAGACCAAAGAGTGCTTCGGTGGTCAGCGCAGGGGCCCCCCCTCCCCGCCCTGTCCTCCGTTACCCCTTACGTCTGGCGACCATAGCGGAGTGGCACCACCCCTTCCCTTCCCGAACAGGACCGTGAAACGCTCCAGCGCCAATGATAGTCGGCTCCCCGCCGGCGAAAGTAGGTCATCGCCAGACTCCCCATCCCAGAAGGCCCCGCCATGCGGGGCCTTCTGCTTTTGTGCGCGGCACGCGGCCTCGCTGCTGCCATTGAGCGCCCTCGAAGCGGGTCGTATAATGCGATGCTGAATTCAGCGGGATGGGTGCAAGTCCGTCCCGCTTGTCATGTCTGAACCAGGAGTTGCCTTGTCCCGACTTTCGCCCGCCATACTTGCATTGGCAGATGGGTCCCTGTTCCGTGGCTATTCCATCGGTGCCGACGGGGCCGGCGTCGGGGAGGTGGTCTTCAACACATCCCTGACCGGCTATCAGGAGATCCTGACCGACCCGTCCTATTGCCGGCAGATCGTCACCCTAACCTATCCGCACATCGGCAATGTGGGCACCAATCCTGAGGACGAGGAGTCGGGCCAGGTTTATGCCTCCGGCCTGGTGGTGCGAGATCTGCCCTTGCGGGTGAGCAATTTCCGTTCGACCGCCTCGTTGCCCGACTATCTCAGGGCTCGCGGGGTGGTGGCCATCAGCGGTATCGATACCCGCCGGCTGACACGCATCCTGAGGGAAAAGGGCGCGCAGAGCGGTTGCATCATGGCGGGCGAGATCGACGAGGCGGAGGCCCTTGCGCTGGCGCGCGGATTTCCGGGCCTGGCGGGCATGGATCTGGCCAAGGTGGTCAGTTGCCAGGACGGATATGCCTGGGAGGAGGGCGAATGGTTCCTGGGCAAAGGCTTCGGCAGGCCCGCGGACTCTCCCTTTCATGTCGTGGCCTTCGATTACGGGGTCAAGCGCAACATCCTGCGCATGCTGGCGCAGCGCGGCTGCCGGGTGAGCGTGGTGCCGGCGCAGACGCCTGCCGCCGAGGTTCTGGCCCAGGCGCCGGATGGGGTGTTCCTGTCCAACGGACCGGGCGATCCGGAGCCCTGTGACTATGCGATCAACGCCATCCGGGAGGTGTTGGCCACTCGCGTGCCCGTCTTCGGCATCTGCCTGGGACACCAACTGCTCGCCCTGGCCTCGGGCGCGCGGACCGTGAAGATGAAGTTCGGCCACCACGGCGCCAACCACCCGGTGCAGGACAGGGACAGCGGGCGGGTCATGATCACCAGTCAGAACCACGGCTTCGCGGTGGATACGGCCAGCCTGCCGGACACCCTACGGGTCACCCACGTCTCCTTGTTCGACGGCTCCCTGCAGGGCATCGCCCGCACCGACACGCCGGCCTTCAGCTTCCAGGGGCATCCCGAGGCCAGTCCCGGCCCCCACGACGTCGGCTACCTGTTCGACCGTTTCATCGACATGATGCGGCAGGCCAAGGCCGCCTGACCTGACAGCTCGACATGCCCAAACGCACGGACATCCATTCCATCCTGATCATCGGCGCGGGGCCCATCATCATCGGCCAAGCCTGCGAGTTCGACTACTCCGGCGCCCAGGCTTGCAAGGCGCTGCGCGAGGAGGGCTACCGGGTCATCCTGGTGAACTCGAACCCGGCCACCATCATGACCGACCCGGAGATGGCGGACGCCACCTACGTCGAACCGATCAACTGGCAGACGGTGGAGGCGATCATCGCCCAGGAGCGACCGGACGCCATCCTGCCGACCATGGGCGGCCAAACAGGCCTGAACTGCGCGCTGGACCTCGCCAGGCACGGCCTGCTGGAGAAGTACGGCGTCGAGCTGATCGGCGCTTCCAAGGAGGCGATCGACAAGGCCGAGGACCGGGAGAAGTTCAAGCAGGCCATGACGCGCATTGGCCTCGCCTCGGCCCGCTCCGGCATCGCCCACAGCCTGGAGGAGGCGATGCAGGTGCAGGCAGGCATCGGCTTCCCGGTCATCATCCGGCCCTCCTTCACCCTGGGCGGCACCGGCGGTGGCATCGCCTACAACATGGAGGAATTCGTCACCATCTGCGAACGCGGCCTGGAGGCCTCGCCGACCCGGGAGCTGCTGATCGAGGAGTCACTGATCGGCTGGAAGGAGTTCGAGATGGAGGTGGTGCGGGACCGGGCGGACAACTGCATCATCGTCTGCTCCATCGAGAACCTCGACCCCATGGGCGTGCACACCGGCGACTCGATCACCGTGGCCCCGGCACAGACCCTGACCGACAAGGAATACCAGCTGTTGCGCGATGCCTCCATCGCGGTGCTGCGCGAGATCGGTGTCGACACGGGCGGCTCCAACGTCCAGTTCGCCATCAACCCGGCGGACGGGCGGATGGTGGTGATCGAGATGAACCCGCGCGTGTCGCGATCCTCCGCGCTGGCCTCCAAGGCGACCGGCTTCCCGATCGCCAAGGTGGCGGCCAAGCTGGCGGTGGGCTATACGCTGGACGAGCTGAAGAACGACATCACAGGCGGGGCGACGCCCGCTTCCTTCGAGCCGTCGATCGACTACGTGGTCACCAAGGTACCGCGCTTTGCCTTCGAGAAGTTCCCCCTGGCCAACGACCGCCTGACCACCCAGATGAAGTCGGTGGGCGAAGTGATGGCCATCGGCCGCACCTTCCAGGAGTCCCTGCAGAAGGCCCTGCGCGGCCTGGAGACGGGGGCCGACGGACTGGACGAGAAGTCGTCCGACGAGGACGAGATCGAGGCCGAGCTGGGCAACCCGGGCGCGGAGCGGCTCTGGTTCTTGGCGGACGCCTTCCGCGTCGGCATGAGCCTGGACGAGGTGCACGCCGCTTCGCGGATCGATCCCTGGTTCCTGGCCCAGATCGAGGACCTGGTGCGGCAGGAGCAGGCCCTGAAAGGATGCGCGCTGGCGGACCTTGGCAAGGACGAGCTCTATGCGTTGAAGCGCAACGGCTTCTCGGATCGTCGGCTGGCCAGGCTGCTGGGCACCGACCAGCACGCCGTGCGCCGGCACCGCTGGTCGCTGGACGTCCACCCCGTCTACAAGCGGGTGGACACCTGCGCGGCCGAGTTCGCCACCTCCACCGCCTACATGTACTCCAGCTACGAGGAGGAGTGCGAGGCGCAACCGACCGGCCGGCGCAAGATCATGGTCCTGGGCGGCGGGCCGAACCGCATCGGCCAGGGCATCGAGTTCGACTACTGCTGCGTGCACGCCGCCCAGGCCTGCCGCCAGGACGGCTACGAGACCATCATGGTCAACTGCAACCCGGAAACGGTGTCCACCGACTACGATACCTCAGACCGGCTCTATTTCGAGCCCCTCACCCTCGAGGACGTGCTGGAGATCGTGCGCATCGAGCGGCCCGAGGGGGTGATCGTCCAGTATGGCGGCCAGACGCCCCTCAAGCTGGCGCGCGACCTGGAGGCCAACGGCGTGCCCATCATCGGCACCTCGCCGGATGCCATCGATCGCGCCGAGGACCGGGAGCGCTTCCAGCATCTGCTCAACGACCTCGGCCTGCTGCAGCCGCCCAACCGCACCGCCCGCACCGAGGAGCAGGCCCTGCGCCTGGCCGAGGAGATCGGCTACCCGCTGGTGGTG
>JALOLM010000270.1 GCA_025455985.1 Candidatus Nanopelagicales bacterium
GGACGCGGCCACGCTGGCGGTGGAGAACTACGGCCCGTCGTACAACACCGAGGGGTTGCGCATCGGCCTGGCCAGTGTCCGGCCGGGCACCGGCGAGATTGTGGCGATGTACGCGGGTAAGAACTACCTGCGCAACCAGCTCAACGACGCCACCCAGTCGACGGCGCTGGCCGGTTCGACGTTCAAACCGTTCGCACTCGCGGCCGCGCTTGAGGACGGCATCGGGCTCTACTCGACGTGGGACGGGTCGTCGCCGCGGACCATCGAGGGCTACACGCTGCAGAACTACGGCAACGTCAGCTACGGCACGGTGACCCTGCTGAAGGCCACGGAGAATTCGATCAACACCCCGTACGTCGAACTGGGGCTGACTGTTGGCACCGAGAACGTAAAGAAGGCCGCGATCCGCGCCGGTGTGCCCAAGGACACCGTGGGTCTGCGGGCCGACCCGACGACCGTGCTGGGCACCGCCTCGCCGACGGCGATGGACATGGCAGACGCCTACGCCACCTTCGCCGCCCGCGGCGAGCGCGCTGAGCCAGTGATGATCAAGACGGTGAAGACCGCCGACCGGCAGGTCGACTACGAGCTCGAGGTCGAGGCCCAGCGCGAGTTCGACCAGAACGTCGCAGACAACGTCAACTACGCCCTCCAGCAGGTCGTGAGTGTCGGTACCGGTACTACGGCGCTGGGCTTGGGACGGCCGTCGGCGGGTAAGACCGGAACCACCGACAACAACATGTCTGCGTGGTACGTGGGGTACACCCCGCAACTGTCGACTGCGGTGATGATGGCCAAGTCGGACAAGAACGGCAACAGCGTGACCCTGGAGGGCACGGGTGGGCTGTCCAGCGTGACCGGTGGGTCGTTCCCCGCGCAGATCTGGACCGCGTTCAATCAGGGCGCCCTGTCGGGCCTGCCGGTCGAGACGTTCGAACTGCCGGCGACCTTCATCGCGGGTGGGTCGTCCACTCTGTCCCCCTCGCCATCTGTGAGCGGGAGCCCGTCGACGACGCCGTCGTTGGAGGCCACCCCGTCCGGCGAGATCACTGAGGAACCGACGACGCAGGCGCCCACGCAGACACCGACGCAGACGGTGGCGCCCACACAGCCGCCTACGCAGTCCCCGGCGCAGGCCCCTCCGCCGACGGTGACGCCGACCCAGCGGGATCTGCCACCACCGACGAGTCCGCCGCCGGCGGCGACGTCACCGGCCAGCAGTCCGTAGCCACTCGTGGCGCGAAGGGCCCGGCCAGGGGATCGAATTCGCCGCTGCCGTCATTGCGCACCGGGTCGTGGCGGGGCTGGATGACGTCGCGCACGACCATGCCGCACAACCACAGGGTCGCGAACACGTGGATCAGGATGGCTACCGCGTAGGCCTCCTGGGACAGTCCCTTGGCCTCCTCGGAGTCCAGGCCCGCCAGGTACAGCCAGATCGAGACGAAGTAGACGACCTCGGCGCCCTGCCAGATCAGCAGGTCGCGCCACCGCGGTCGGGCCAGGACGGCCAGCGGGATGAGCCAGACGACGTACTGCGGTGAGTAGACCTTGTTGGTGAGCAGGAACGCCGCGACCACCAGGAACAGCACCTGCCCGACGCGTGGTTGCACCGGGACCCGCCAGATGAGCACCGCGATGCCGGCGGCGGCCAGAAGCAGCAGACCGGTGGCCAGCGTGTTCAGCCGGTCGGGTGGGACCTGCTGGCCGGCGGTTGTCAGGACCAGCCAGATCGAGCCGAAGTCCTCCCCGCGCTCCTGGCTGAACCGGTAGAAGCGGGCCCAGCCGTCGAAGTTCACCAGCATGAATCCGACGTTGACGGCAAGCCATGCCACTACCGTCCCGGCCAGGTACCGCGCGAAAGCGCCCCACGCCCGCGAGCGCCAGGCCAGAAGGAACATCGGTCCGAGGAAGAGCAGGGGGTAGAACTTGGCCGCGATCGCAAGGCCCAGGAACACCCCCGACCACCAGGGGTGGTTGCGCGCCCAGAACGCGATCGACACTGCGACCAGCGCGACCGGCAGCAGGTCCCAGTTCACGGTCCCGGACAAAATGATGCCCGGCGCCAGCGCCACCATGGCCGCGTCCCAGGGCCGGGTTCTCTGGGCGACCGCGGTGGCCAGGACCGCGACCATCCAGCACACCAGCAGGAGTAGGACATTGACGTGGAAGAACCAGGACGTCTCACCTGCGGGGGTCAGCCGGGCGGCGATCCACACGAACACGCCGGTCAACGCCGGGTACTCCAGAACCTGGTCCTCGGGCAGATCGGTGACGTAGGGGATCGCACCGTCGGCCAGTCCCCGTAACTGATACAGCGGCGGGATGTCGGAGTAGCACATGTGGGTGTACTTGCCCTCGCCCCAGCCGTTGAGCAGGCAGTAGTACTTGCTCAGATATCCGACGACGGCGGCCGCGGCCGTCATGACGATCAGAACCCGGTACACCGTCCACCAGGTCAAGCCGACGAGCACGCGGGTTCCCGCCGGTCCCCCGGCCACCTCACTGCCGCTGGCGACCACCGGGTCGTCGCGGCTCGGGAGGATCGAGATCATGTGGCCGTGATCACCGCGTCGAACAGGGCGGTGGTGTGCCGGACCCGGCAGTTGAGGGTGTCGCCGACGGCGGGTGTGCGTTGACCGTGAGCCAGGCCTTCGCGCAGGGTCGCATCGGGCAGCCACAGCATCGAGACCTGCATGTGTGGAGGCTCGGCGAACCAGAGCAGTTTGTCGCCCCATTGGAACGGCGAGCGGCTGCGGCCGGTTGCTTCCAGGGCTCCGGTCCCTGCGGCGATCGCGCGCTGGCGCAGGGATGTGGCCGGGGTGGGCGCGGCCATGGCCACGCCGTGCGAGGTGCCCCCGCCGACGACCAGTAACAACCCGTCGCTGCTGGCCTTGCGCTGCCGGTAGCCCACCGCGAAGCGCCGACCGACCGGATGCACGGCCAGGATCGTGCCGCGCGCGGACAGCGCACTGCCATCACCGAGCCACAACTTGGTGCCCACCCGGGAGTTGACACTGATATCGGGCTCCAGGGAGCGGACCACGGCCAGCTCATCCTCGGTCAGGTGTGAGACCCACAGGCTGTTGGCGTTCTCGGATACGGGGCATTGAACCCGCAGAAGTTCCTCAAGAGCGGCTCGCCAGGTTTTGGCCCACCCCTGCACCTCGATCACTCGGGCACTGGTGCCGCGCGGGAGCTTGGTGGCCGACACATGGTGGACCTCGGGCATCGCCAGCGGCAGGTGCAGTGCCAGACCCTCCAACCGGATCTGTCCCGAGGTCAGCGCCGCCTGGAAGGGCTCGCTTCCCACCACGGAGAGCAGCTCGGTCTCCAGGACCCCGAAGCGCCGCATGCTCGTGATCCCCTCGATCACGATCTTGGTTCCGGCAGGCAGTTCGTTGATGGCCTTGGCTGTGGCGATGTCGGACACCGTCCGGATGACGCGGCTGGCGTACGGGGTTTGCTGGAGGCGCTGCCAGTGCGCGGCTGCGACTGTGTCGCGTGGATCCCAGGGGGAGAGCACCAGGATGTCGCCCTGGAAGTGCTCGGCTGCTTGGGCAATCTCAAAGACGGTCCCAACTGCCAGCCGGTCGACGCCCAGGCGGGTGGCCTCCGTGGCGAGGTTGGCCAGGCCCAGGCCGTAGCCGTTGCCCTTGGCAACGGGCACCAGGTCACCGAGCCGCGCCATGCCCTGCTCACCACGGATCGCTGCCCGGAGACTGTCGCGGACCGTCTGCGTGTGCTGGCGCCAAGCGGGGCCGTCGACGTGCAGCGTGAAGGTCACCTCAGCAGTCTTACATCCCGGCAGCAGTCGCTGGTGGCGGGTTGTGGGAGTGGCATGGACCGGAGTGGTTGCCGTGCGGTTTTCCGGCAACTTG
>JALOLM010000026.1 GCA_025455985.1 Candidatus Nanopelagicales bacterium
GCCAACGTGGACGCGAGGTCGAAGCGGAAACCGTCGACGTGCAGGTCCGTGACCCAGTAGCGCAACGACGACAGGATCAGTTCGACCATGCGCGGTGACTCCGCCCGGATCGCGTTGCCGCAGCCCGTGGGGTTGTCGTACATCCCGCCTTCGAGCATCCAGTAGGTGTCGGCGTTGGCGGCACCCTTCCACGCAAGCGTGGGTCCCAAGTGGTCGCCCTCGGCCGTGTGGTTGTAGACCACGTCCACGATGACTTCGAGGCCGGCGGCGTGCAGAGCGTCCACCATGTCGCGCAACTCCGCGATCTGCTGCCCGCGCTGACCGTGCGCGGCGTAGGCAGCGTGCGGCGCGAAGTAGCCGACCGGGTTGTAGCCCCAGTAGTTCGTCAGGCCGCGGCCCAGCAGCATCGGCTCGGGCACGAAGTGCTGGATGGGCAGAAACTCGATGGTGGTGACGCCCAGATTCACCAGGTAGTCGATGACCGCGGGCGTTGCGAAACCGGCGTAGGTTCCGCGCAACTCCTCCGGGACATCCGGGTGTTGCGCGGTGAAGCCCTTCACGTGGGCCTCGTAGATGATCGTGCGGTCCCACGGAACCCGCGGCGGGTGGTTGGGGCTCGGGGCCAAGGGCGGCACGTAGACGCTGTGCGGAACGTACGGTGCCGAGTCGACGTCGTCGATGACGTCTGGGTCCTGCATCTGGTAGGAGTGGATCGCGTCGTGCACCTGCAGTTCGCCGGTGATCGCGCGCGCATACGGGTCGAGCAGGAGTTTCGCGGGGTTGAGCCGCAGGCCGAACTCGGGCTCCCAGGGGCCGCTGACCCGGAAACCGTAGGTGGTCCCGGCAGCCGGCTCCGGCATTGAGGCGATCCAGTGCCCGTATGGACCGGCCTGCAGTTCGACGCGATCGCCCGACTCCAGATCGAGGACGACGCTCTCGGCGGCAGGGGCGAAGAAATTGACTGTAGCTCTGCCCGGGTGATCCGGGTCCGGTTGCAGGCCCATAGGAGGCAAACCCTCAGGCGTGCGCATGTTCCTCCTGTCGGTAGACCTCTCGGCGGCGAGGTCCTGAGTGGAGGTTAGCCTGCCTGTGTGGATTAGGGAGGACATGTGGGTGCAGTGACAAGTGGTAGCGCGTCCGAAGTGAGTCTCGAGGTTGTCGACGGCGTCGGCGTCATCGGACTGCACCGTCCCCCCATGAATGCGCTGTCCGCGTCCGTGCAGGCGGGCTTCGCCGAAGCCGCCCGGGAGGCCGACCAGCGCCGGGACATCGCCGCTGTCGTCGTCTACGGCGGGCCGAAGGTGTTCGCTGCCGGCGCCGATGTCAAGGAGATGGCCGACTGGGACCACCGGACCATGGTGGAGCGCTCCTCTGCGCTGCAGGCGACCTTCGCCGCGGTCACGGAGATCGGCAAACCCACGATCGCCGCGATCACCGGGTACGCCCTCGGCGGCGGTCTGGAACTGGCGCTGTGCTGTGACTTCCGGGTGTGCGCCGACAGCGCGAAACTCGGCCTGCCGGAAATCCAATTGGGCATCATCCCGGGAGCGGGCGGCACCCAGCGGCTCTCCCGGCTCGTGGGCCCGGCGCGCGCCAAGGAGATGATCTTCTCCGGACGACACGTCCGCGCCGACGAGGCCGAACGGATCGGACTGGTGGACCGGGTCGTCCCCGCCGACGATGTCTACACCTCGGCCCTCGAGTGGGCCTCGCGCTATGTGGGCGGGCCGGCACTGGCGCTACGTGCAGCCAAGACCGCCGTGGACCGGGGGCTTGAGGTCGATCTGCGCACGGGCCTCGAGATCGAGCGCATGCAGTTCGCGGGACTGTTCGCCACCGCCGACCGCGCCATCGGGATGGGCTCATTCCTGGAGTCCGGACCCGGCAAGGCCACATTTGAAGGACGATGAACCATGACCCCACCCTCCGCTGAGCAGGTCGCGCAGGCCTTCGCCGACCCCAAACTCGCCAACCTGCTTTACCACGACTGGGAGGCTGACACCTACGACGACAAGTGGTCGATCTCCTTCGACGAGCGTTGCATCAGCTACGCGCGGGACCGTTTCGAGAACGTCGCTGGCCGCGAGGGCTGGCCGTACGACACGGCCTTGGAGCTCGGGTGCGGGACGGGGTTCTTCCTGCTCAACCTCAAACTCGCCGGGGTCCTCGACGAAGGCCATGTCACCGACCTCTCCCCGGGCATGGTCGAGGTCGCGCAGCGCAACGGCGCGTACCTGGGCTTCGACCTCGAGGGCCGGGTCGCCGATGCCGAGACCCTTCCGTACCCCGACGACACCTTCGACCTGGTCATCGGACACGCGGTCCTGCACCACATCCCTGATCTCGACCAGGCCATGCGCGAGGTCCTGCGGGTGCTCAAACCCGGTGGCCGGTTCGTGTTCGCCGGCGAGCCGACAGCCAAGGGCGACTTCCTCGCCCGCAAGCTCTCACAGTTGACGTGGAATGCCGCGAAGCGGATCACCCACCTGCCCGGACTGCGCGACAAGTACGCGCTGGGGCAGGTCCAGCTGGACGAGTCTTCACGGGCGGCGGCACTCGAAGCGGTCGTCGACATCCATACGTTCGACCCCGCTGAGTTGCGTCGCCTGTGCGTGCGTGCCGGGGCCATCGATGTGCAGACGGTGACCGAGGAATTGACGGCCTCCTGGTTCGGCTGGCCCATCCGGACGGTGGAAGCAGCGGTGAAACCTGGCTCCCTGGGGATGAAGTGGGCGTACTTCGCCTACGGCACCTGGCTGGGACTGTCCGCGCTGGACGCCAAGGTGATGCGTCACGTCGTTCCCGCGCAGTACTTCTACAACGTCAGCGTCACCGGAACCAAGGCGTGAGCCGGGATCCTCGCAACGCACGCTTCCTCACGTGGTCGTCGGTGAGGTGGATCGTCCGCAACCGGGCCTGGACCCCGTGGTACCTGATCCGTTATTGGCGCTTCTTCTGGCTCAAGGTTCGCAACCCGCACATCGTCACTGAGGGGTTCGTGTTCATCGGCCGCCGCGCAGAGCTCTACGCGCGCAAGGGCTACGGGCAGTTGATCCTGGGCAGGTGGGTGCACATCGGCGAGGAGAACCGGCTTCGGGTGCACGAGGGGACGTTGCGGATCGGGGACAAGACCGTGTTCGGCCGCGACAACACCATCAACACCTACCTGGACATCGAGATCGGCGGCAGTTGCATCGTGGCCGACTGGGTGTACGTCTGCGACTTCGACCATGTCTTCGAGGATGTGCTGCGACCCATCAAGGATCAGGGCCTGGTGAAGAGTCCCGTGCGCATCGGCCCGGACTGCTGGTTGGGCACCAAGGTCACGGTCACGCGCGGGACATTCGTCGGGCCTGGGTGCGTACTGGCGGCCAACTCGGTCGTGCGTGGGGTCATCCCCGAGAAGTCGGTGGTCGGAGGTGTGCCGGCCCGGATCATCAAAGACCGGCAAGCGGCCTACGACGCGGCGGCCGCGCGTAGGGCGGCGCTGGCTGACATCGCACGCAAGACCCGGGTAGCGGCGCAGCAGCACAACGGCTCCCAGTGATGGTGGCCGCAGAATCCGGTTCCGACCTACGGCCATGTGCGTTCCCGCCGAGGCCGTTAGCGGCTAATCTGGTCGGGTGACTGGGGCCACCGGGTACGACGCCCTCGAGGCGGCGTTGCCCGACATGGCCCACGCGGACGACCTCGATGACGACAGCTACTGCCTGGTCGTCGTGCCCAGCATGTCGTTCGACCAGCAACTCCTGCAGAACGTGCTCGGGGTCGAGCACTACGAGGAGCGGCTGCTCGCTTTGCTATTGCAGTTGCACACCCCCTCGATGCGGATGGTCTTCTGCTCCAGTGCGCGGATTCCCGAGGTGGTGGTGCAGTACTACCTCAACCTCATCCCCGGGGTCCCGGCGTCGCACTCGCGCGCACGGTTGACCATGATCAGCTGCGATGACCTGTCGGCCCGGCCCCTGACCGAGAAGTTGCTGGAACGGCCCGGCCGGATGCGTGAGATCAAGGACGCGGTCACGAAGTCGGCGAACGCGGGCATGGTCTGTATGAACACCACGGCCCTCGAGCGCAGACTTGCCGAGCAACTCGACGTGACCCTGCTCGGCAACCCACCGGCGCTGGACCATCTGGGGAGCAAGTCCGGCAGCCGCAAGGTCTTTCGTGAAGCCGGCATCGATCTGCCCGCCGGGTTCGAGGACCTGTCTTCCATGACGCAGGTCGCCAAAGCCCTGGCCGATCTCAAGCGGGACCTGCCGCATCTGCGCGCGGGGGTGGTGAAACTCGAGGAGGGGTTCTCCGGGGAGGGCAACGCCCTGTACCGGTACGAGAACGGCGAGAGTGAAGAGGCGATCGCGCAGGCGTTGCCGACCGCGCTCAAGTTCCAGGCACGTTCCGAGAACTATGCGTCCTTCTCCCGGCGGTTCGAGCAGATGGGCGGCATCGTCGAGGAGTTCGTCGAGGGGGTGGGCGCCTCGCCGTCGGGTCAGGGGTACATCGGCCCGGACGGGTCGGTGCGGCCTCTGTCGACGCACGACCAGCTGCTCGGCGGGGCTGACGGCCAGGTGTTTGAAGGCTCGACGTTCCCCGCCGATCTGCGCTACCGCCACCGGGTGCAGGACGCGACCATCGAGGTCGGCCAGGTCCTGATGAGGCTCGGCGCGCAGGGTCGTTACGCGGTGGACTTCGTGGAGGCGGGTGAGCGGCTCAGCGCCATCGAGATCAATCTGCGCAAAGGCGGGACCACTCATCCGATGCTCACGCTGTCAGTGATCACCGAAGGTCGCTACGACCCCATGCAGGGGGTGTTCCGGGGGGCCAACGGTGTGCAGAAGTGCTACTACGCCACGGACAATCTGCAGTCCGACGCCTACCGCGGGCTGTCGGTGTCCGACCTGCTCGATGCGGCGGTGAGCCGCAGGTTGACCTTCGACCCGGTGACCGAGCGCGGGTGTGTCTTCCACATGCTCGGGGCGCTGTCGGAGTACGGCAAGGTGGGCGTCACGTGTATCGGTGACAGCCTTAATCAGGCGATCAGCGATTACACCGCGGTTGTTGGCATGATGGACGCCCTAGGCGGTAGGTGAGACGGAGGAAGTATGTGCGGTTGCTTCGTGGTGGCGCTGGGTGCGTTCTTCCCCAGAATTGCGCTGGCCCTGATCTGGCTGTTCGGTGACGCTGTCGAGAAGGCTTTCTCCGGGGACTGGATCGTGCCGCTGATCGGCCTGCTGTTCCTGCCGTACACGACCTTGTCCTACGTGTTGTTCTACTGGTGGCTGGGTTCGGTCGAAGGATTCACATGGTTCTTCGTGGTCCTGGCGTTCTTCATCGACATCGGCTCGTACGCAAGTTCCGCGCGGGCTCGCAGCTACAGCACAAGCTGAGGCCCGCATGCGACCCAACGCCGAATCGGTCACCACACCCGGCCGGGGGTAAACGGGCCGCGTCGCCGCGGATGCTGCGTCCTATGCGCCTGTGCGTAGACCGCGTCGGTGAGTTGGGCGATCCGGGTCCAGGTGTATTGGGTCAAGGCCACGCTCGCCGCATCTCGCCTGGCTGCGGTGGCCTGCGGGTCGCGCAGCGCGGCAAGAATCTGCTCGGCCAGGTGCTGCGGATCGTTGGGCCGGCACCGTCGGCCGCGGTCGTCGGTGACGAACTCGGCCAGGCCGCCGGTGTCGCCCACGATCAACGGGATCCCCATTGCCGCCCCCTCCAACGCAACGATGCCGAACGGCTCGTAGGAACTCGGCGCCACGAGCAGGTCGGACGAGACGTACAACTGACGCAGTCTGCGCTCATCCACGTGGCCGAACATCGTGATGTGTTCGGCCAGGCCCAATTCCTGGATCCGGGCAGCGACTGCCGAGCTTTGGCCACCGGTCCCGACGATGCGCAGCTGGGCGCCCGGGTGCTCCGCGACGATCCTCGGCATGGCGTCCACCGCCACAAACACCCCTTTCTCCCATTCGATACGGCCCACGAAGGTCAGGCGCGGGCTTGCGGTCAGCAGATCATCGGGCACCGGCACGGTTGTGGGATAGCTCGCGGTGTCGATCCCGTTGGGGACCACGTGTTGCCGATCGGCATCGGTGCCATGGGCGCGGCGGACCTCCTCGGCCATCGACTGAGAGCACACGATCACCTGGTCGGCCTCGTCGACCAGCCACTGCTCCACAAGGTGCACCGATGCCGAGACCGGGTCCGGAAGCCAGCCGGAATGCCGGCCCGCTTCCGTGGCGTGGATGGTGGCCACCAGGGGAGCGCCGAGCGCCCGGGCCGCGCGGGTTCCTGCCCGACCGACCACCCAGTCATGGGCATGCACGATGTCAGCGTTGGCGAGGTCCTGCGCGGCCGACCCGATGCGGTGGTCCAGTGCGCCGACCCACGTGAGCAGTGACGGCAGGTGGTAGGGGAACGGTCCGTCGGGCGCGACGCGCACGACACGCACGGCGTCGTGAGTGTCTCGTACGGGTTCCGCCGGAGCCTGGGTGACGACGGTGACCTCGTGGCCCGCTGCCACCTGCGCACCGGCCAGGGCCGCAACGTGTCGGCCCAGTCCGCCGTAGACGATCGGCGGGTACTCCCACGACAGGTGGACTATGCGGCTCACAACAGTCTCGGGTCCAGATGGCCGAACGGTCGCTCCTGCGGCAGCGAGATGGTGTGACCGGTCTCGATGGCATCTGCGATCCGGTGGAAACTGCCGTGGTGGCCGCTGTGGCGGGCGGTCGCGTACTGCGCGGCGCTGTCCTTGCTCACCATGAACGCCCAGTCGCTGGACAGGGCCAACAGCGCCTGGGTGGCCAGCGCCTGTTGGCGGGGATCGCCGGGATGAGCGTCCGCGGTCTTGAGCCACCGGCGCATCAACTCGTCATTGTCGTCCACCATCGACGCCACGGCCGGACCGTTCCACACCCGGAAGTCCTTGCCCGTCCCCCAGGAGCCCGGTTCGGGATCGATGCGCCCGGCCGCCAGTTCCCGCGCCTGGGACAACGTCGTGACCTTGATGCCGGCCTGCGGCAGAAGCGAGAGAACAGCCTCCAGCCAGGCCGGACCTTCGTGCCACCAATGGCCGAACAACTCGGTGTCGTACGCGGCCACGACCAACGGGTCACGCGTGTGTTCGCCGAGGTCCAGCAGTCGTCGGCGCACCACATTGACGAAGTCGCGCGCATCACGGGCAACTGCGGCTGCGGCTGCACTCTCGTCGTAGGGCGCCTTGTCGGTGCCGTGCACTGTCGACGAGGTCACTCTGCGGGTGCGGAAGCCGAGGTCGTCGACCACGTGGAACTCGCGGTACTCGTGATGGCCCGGATACCCCTTGCGCGGCGACCAGACGCGGTAGGTCACGTCCAGATCCCGACCGAACGCCACCACGTCGGTGTCGCCCACCGTCCACGGGCTGCTCGTAGGCCGTCCGACGTGCAGCATGGTGGGCCCGTCCATCAGGAAATGGCCAACGCCCTGGCCCTGGTAGAGCTTCTCCAAGCCCGGCCGGTAGCCGCATTCCGGCGCCCAGATCCCGGCCGCCGCCGTTCCGAAGCGAACCCGGTGGTCGTCCAATCCCGTGCGCAATGCGAAGTCCGCCACCCGGTCGTCGAGTAAGGGCTGGAAGGGATGGGTGGCCGGACCGGCCAGCAGTTCGATGGCTCTGGCATCGGCCAGGCGCCGGAAGGCGGGGGAGAAGCCTGCCCGGTGTGTGCTCTGCAGCGCTGACACTGTGGCGTGGGCCTGTCGTGCCTCGCGGTTGCCGGCCACCGGATCGCGCTGCGCCAGTTCCTGTGCCCGCCACATCCAGTGCGCGGCCCAGTTCGACGCATCCGTGATCACCGCGGGGTCGTCCAGCTGGGCGGCTAGTACCGGCGTCACTCCGACGGTCACGAGATCACGCCCGCCGCGCTCGGCGAGCCTGTCCAATGTCGCCAGCACGGGCACGTAGCTGGTCGCGATGGCCTGGTAGAGCCACTCCTCCCCGACCGGCCAGGTGCCGTGTCCGCGCAGCCACGGCAGATGGCTGTGGAGCACCAGCGCGAAGCGCCCGATCACCGGGCCACCGCGATGAGGTCGAGGCAATCAGCCACATCAGCGGAGATCTCGAAGTCCTCGGTGGACACGCTTGACACGTACTGTTCGAGTTCCGCGGGCCACTGTCCGGACAGGGCCGCGTCAATCTGTTCGGTGATCAGGCCGGGGCGTTCGCGCAGGCGCGGGCCGTGGTGTACGCCGAACAGGTCCACGTGTGTGAATCCTGCTTCCAGGAGCAGGCCCCTCAGTTGCTCGGCGTCGAACTCCTCGACGTGGAACGGGTTGGTGGGACGCTCGCCCCTGCCCAGACCGGGCGAGAAGGTCAGCCGGTTCGGGGTGCTCACGCAGGTCCACTGCGCGATCCGGTGTGTTTGTGCCAAGAAGGCCGGCAAGGCCCACAGGTGCTCGATGACCTGCAGGCTCACCACCGCGTCGACGTGTGCGAACGGAAGGTCAGCGAGGTTGGCCCGCACGTGCGGTAGCTGGTAGCGCTCAGCGCTGTGGTTGATCGCGGCTTCGTCGTAGTCGACAGCGATCACCCGGGCACCGGCGTCGTGGAGGATCCGAGCACCGTAGCCCTCACCGGAGCCGGCCTCCACCACGGTCTGGCCGGTGCAGCGCGCCGCCAGCCAGTGATACACCACTTCATGGCGGGCGAACCAGTACTGCTCGCGGGCGATGCCCGGCACGGTGCGCTCACCGGTCAGCGGCAGTTCGGTCACACGATCAGGCTACGTGGGCGTGCTGTGGGTCCGACCCGTGGTGCGTGATCGCCGAAGCGCACCCGCGCAGCAGCGCCGGCGGTGGCGCTACTCAGGGGGGACACAGGCCCTGCGTTGGCGGCCATACTACTGGCGAGTAACATAGGGGCCACGGTTATGAACCCGGCAACCCATCCAAGGAGGTCGACCGCGCCCATGAAGATCGTCGTCTGCGTCAAGCAGGTTCCCGACACCTGGTCGGAGAAGAAGCTCGACCCGACCACGAAGACCCTTGACCGGGACTCCGTGGACGGCGTCATGAACGAACTCGACGAGTACGCCGTCGAGGAAGCATTGAAGATCGCCGAGGCCACCAGCGGTGAGGTCACCGTGCTGTCCATGGGTCCGGCGCAGTCCACCGAGACGATCCGCAAGGCGCTGAGCATGGGTGCCGACGCAGGCATCCACATCCTCGATGACGGCCTGGCGGGGTCCGACGCGATCGCGACGTCGCTGGCCATCTCCAAGGTCCTCGAGGGTCGCGGCGCGGACCTGATCATCTTCGGTTCCGAGTCGACCGATGCCCGTATGAGCGTGATTCCGGCCATGGTGGCTGAGCGGCTGGGTGTGGCGCAGCTGACCTTCGCCAACAAGGTCGAGGCTCCCGGCGACGGCAGTGTCAAGATCCACCGCCTGACCGACTACGGCTACGACGTCGTCGAAGCCAGCACCCCCGCGGTGATCTCGGTCGTCGAGAAGATCAACGAACCGCGATACCCCTCCTTCAAGGGCATCATGGCCGCGAAGAAGAAGCCGGTCGAGACCATCACCTTGGCCGACGCCGGTATTGAGGCGGCCACCGTGGGTCTGGGTGCTGCCTGGAGCGAGGTGGCCGAGTTCGCAGCGGCTCCGGCACGCGCAGCAGGCACAATCGTGACCGACGAGGGCAATGGCGGCGTGAAGATCGCTGACTACCTGTCCGAGCAGAAGTTCATCTAGGGAGAACAAGACAATGGCTGAAATTCTGGTACTCGTCGACCACGTCGACGGCTCGGTCAAGAAGACCGCGCTGGAACTGCTCACCTTGGCCCGCTCGCTGGGCGAGCCTTCAGCGGTGTTCGTGGGCGGTGGCATCGACTCCGCAGCCGCGACGCTGGCCGAGTACGGCGCGGTCAACATCTACGTGGCTGACGACGCAGCCTTGACCGGGCACGTGGTCGCCCCCAAGGCCGAGTTGTTGGCACAACTGGTTGCTGAGAAGTCGCCCGCCGCGGTGCTGATCACCTCCAGTGCCGAGGGCAAGGAGATCGCCGGCCGGCTGGCCGTCAAGGCCGGTAGCGGCGTCATCACTGACGCGGTGGCCGTGTCCGCAGACCTGGTCGCCACCCAGTCGATCTTCGGTGGCTCCACGATCGTGCAGTCGAAGGTGACGACAGGCACCCCGGTCATCACCGTGCGCCCCAACTCCACCGCGCCCGAAGCGGCGCCGGCGGCTGGAGCTCGCAGCGACGTCAGCGTGGCTCTGAGCCCCGTAGCCACAGCGGCGAAGATCGTGGACCGCGTTGAAGAGGCCAAGGGCGCCCGCCCCGAGCTCTCCGAAGCGGCCGTGGTCGTATCCGGTGGTCGTGGTGTGGGTGGACCGGAGGGCTTCGAGGTCATCGAGAAGCTCGCCGACTCCCTCGGCGCTGCGGTTGGCGCCTCGCGTGCCGCGACGGACGCCGGCTGGTACCCCCACCAGTACCAGGTGGGGCAGACCGGCAAGACCGTGTCGCCGCAGCTGTACATCGCAAACGGCATCTCCGGGGCGATCCAGCACCGCGCCGGCATGCAGACGTCCAAGACGATCATCGTGGTGAACAAGGACCCCGAGGCGCCCATCTTCGAACTCGCCGACTACGGCGTCGTGGGTGACCTGTTCGAGGTCGTACCGCAGTTGACCGACGAGATCGGCAAGCGCAAGGCCTGATCGGCTTCTTCGCTGCGAGCCCCGCCACTGGGTCGGACCCGGTGGCGGGGCTCGTCGTATCGCCTGACTCCGGCGGGCTGTGATGCCGTTCCATCGGTGAGAGGTTGTGCAATCGGGGAGCGGTTGTGCAATCGGTGAGCGTTCCCACGTATGGATTCGCTCCCCGATGCAACAACCTCTCCCGGATGACGGCGTGGGGCCGCGACAGGCGTGCTCGAGCCACCACATCCGCGACCCGCCGATGCTGCTTGACTCGGTTTGTCAGACCCCCGGGTTAGCCTCGCGATAAGTCACGCGAGCTCTTCCCCATCGCGTGGCCCCAACAGGTGTCCGGTGCATTGGGGTTTGGTGTGGTCTTCCCGACGATCGAGTTCGCGGCGTTCTTCGTCGTGGTGCTCCTGCTGTCGTGGCTACTCATGCCCACTCCCAAGTACTGGAAGCCCTTCATCCTGGCGGCCTCGCTGGCGTTCTACGCCGCAGCCGACTGGCGTTGGGTGTTCTTGCTGCTGGCCTCCATCGTCGGGAACCAGGCGGCGGCCACCGTCATCACCAAGCTGGCGCGCGGTCCCGGCCGCAAGGCCGTGCTCGTGGTCGCGGTGGCGGGCAACCTGGTGTTGCTGGGCGTGTTCAAGTACCTCGGCTTCTTCGTCGAAAGCGTCAACGGCCTGGTGAGCGCGTTCGGCCTTGAGGGCGAGCAGCAGGTCCTGGAACTGGCCCTACCCGTGGGGATCAGTTTCTTCACGTTCCAGGCGATCAGTTACGTCGTGGACGTCTACCGTGGCAAGGCGCCCCTGGCCAAGCCGATCGACACGGCGGTCTACCTGTCCTTCTTCCCGCATCTGGTTGCCGGCCCCATTGTGCGGGCCACCGAGTTCATCCCGCAGCTGGCCACGCCCCGCAGCCCGCGCAACATCCCCGCGGCGCCGGCGCTGTTCCTCATCGGCGGCGGACTGATCAAGAAGGTGGTCCTCGCCGACTTCCTCGCGGTCAATCTGGTGGACCCGGTGTTCGGCAGCCCGCAGGCGTCTTGCCATCGTCGGGTACGCCGCGCAGATCTACTGCGACTTCTCGGGATACACCGATATTGCCATTGGCCTGGCGATGCTGCTGGGCTTCTGGTTCCCGCAGAACTTCGACCAGCCCTACCGGGCGCTGAGTCTGCAGGAGTTCTGGCACCGCTGGCACATGACGCTGTCCCGCTGGCTGCGCGACTACCTGTACATCCCGCTGGGCGGCAGCCGCAAGGGTCCGCGGCGCACCACGATCAACCTCATGATCACCATGATCCTCGGCGGACTCTGGCACGGCGCGGCGTGGACGTTCGTCATCTGGGGCGCAATGCACGGCAGCGGGCTGGCGGTCGAGCGCTGGGCCCGCCAGCGGGCGCAGAAGCTGCGTGGCACGCCAGCCATCGATCTTCGGGATCCGGATCCATCGTCGCTGGCGGCCGGCGGCACTGACCTCACCACGACCACGGTGATGGTCAAGCCGAAGCCGCGCCTGGACGCGGTGGTCACCGCGAAGTACCCCAAGCCGGTCCTGTGGCTGGTGACCTTCACGTTCGTCTGTGTCGCCTGGGTGTTCTTCCGGTCCCCGGATGTGGCCACGGCCCTCACTGTGCTGTCCAGGCTCGTCGTCGGCTGGACGACGGCGATCACGCTGGCCACGCCCGCGGTACTCGTGGCCCTCGCGGTGGCGATGAGCACGCAGATCACCCCGGCGCGGGTGTGGGACCGACTTGCTGTGCAGTTTGCACGCTTGCCCTACTGGGCCCAGGGCATCGCCTTCGGCGTGTTCCTGATCGTCATCGACACGCTGGTGGGTCAGCAGGGTGTCGCCCCGTTCATCTACTTCCAGTTCTAGGAACGTGCCATGACCGACACTCTCCACGAATCGCCGGTGGACCAGCCGCCGGCCGAACAGCCCAAACGCAATCGTGCCGACAGCTATCACCCCGCGATGCACGGCTTCGAAGGCCGCCGGATGCCCGCAGGACACATCTGGCTGGTGGTGGTCATCGCGCTGGCGATCGCTGTGCTGTTCAACTCCGGCGGCTTCCTGCGTGATGCCAACGGTATGCGCCAAGGTCTGCTGCGCACGGTCATGGTCGGGGTCGCCACCCCGATCGACGCGGTGGCGGGGTGGCTGCACCTCGACGCCGGTCAGCAGGCCCTCGCGGGTCTGCTGGGACAGAACACCGACGAGGCCGACGGCGCGGCGCTGCTCGCTGAGCAGTCCGTGCCCGAGCCCTCCACAGCGCCCACATTGCCCGCTTTGACCAACCCCACGGCAGCAGATCCGCTGAAGATCCTGGTCGTGGGGGACTCCCTGTCCACGTTCGTCGGGCAGCAGATGTCTGCATTGCTGGCCGACTCCAAGACAGCAACGGTCAGTTCGGTCTGGCGCAACGGCACGGGCCTGACCAATCCGGCGTTCTTCAACTGGGAGGCAGGTGCCCGGTCGATCATGCGTGATGAACAACCCGACGCGGTGGTCGTGCTGATCGGCGGCAATGAGCGCAACGACATGACGCTGGGCGGCCGCACGCTGACCCCTGGCACCGCAGATTGGGAGGCGGAGTACGAACGCCGGGCTCGCGTGGTGATGCGCGCGATCATGCAGGAGGGTGCCGAGCGGGTCTTCTGGTCCGGGCCGCCCACCGCTCGTGATCCGCAATGGAACGACGTCTACGCCGACGTCAACGCGGCCCTGTCGCGGGCGGCCGCTGACGTGCCCGGCGTGCAGTACGTGGACCTGTACGACGAGGTCCAGCCGTTCTCGATGCAGGACACCATCGATGGGGAGCGGGTGGTCGCCCGGCAGCGTGACGGGATCCACTGGACCTATCCCGGTTCGCTGCCTGCCGCCCGCCAGCAGGTGGCTGCGCTGGAGACGGTTTATGGTGATCTCCGGGAGTCGCGATCCACCACAACGGAGGTCACCAGTGACGCGCAGCCAACGGCCGGGACCGAATCTGCAGGACCCTGAGAAGTTCGCCCGGGAATTCACCGAGGAGCTGCGCTTCGGTCAGGGTGTGGATTTCGTTCGAGCCTCCGACACCGACCTGTACATGGCGCTGGCGCGCACGGTGCGGCAGGCGATGATCTCGCGGTGGATCCAGACCCTCGACACCCAGATGGCCCGCAATGCCAAAGTTGTGGTCTACCTGTCCGCGGAGTACCTGCTCGGCCGCCAGTTGGACAACGCGCTGCTGGCCACCAACCTGCAGGCAACCGCTCGCCACGCTCTGGCTTCGCTGGATCTGGAGCTCGACACGCTGCGTGAGTTCGAGGTCGAGCCGGGTCTGGGCAACGGTGGCCTGGGCCGGTTGGCCGCCTGCTTCCTGGACTCCCTGGCGACCATGGCCATCCCAGCTGTGGGCTACGGGATCCGCTACGAGTACGGCATCTTCCAGCAGCAGTTCAACGAGGAGGGCCGTCAGGTCGAGGTGCCGGACTCGTGGCTGCGCCGCGGCAGCCCGTGGGAGTTCCCGCACCCGGAGATGTCGGTGAACGTGGGATTCGGCGGGACCGTGAAGCACAACGGGACCGAGCGTGCCGTCTGGACCCCGGACACCAACGTCGTGGCCGTGCCGTACAACTACATGGTCCCGGGCTACCGCTCGGATGCGGTCAACACGCTGCGGTTGTGGCAGGCCCAAGCGGCGGAGAACCTCGACCTCAATGAGTTCAACTCCGGTGACTTCCAAGGTGCCGTCCGCACCCAGACCGAGGCGGAGTCGATCTCCAAGATCCTCTACCCGGAGGACTCCACCCCCCAGGGCAAGCGCCTGCGCCTGCAGCAGCAGTACTTCTTCGTGGCGGCGTCCATCCACGACTTCATCCACAATGTCCTGCCCGGTGACTTCGACCTTCGACGTCTGCACGAGCGAGTGGTGTTCCAGCTCAACGACACCCACCCGGTGATCGCGATTCCGGAACTCATGCGCGTGCTGGTCGACGCCAACGGGCTCGGTTGGGACGAGGCGTGGGAGGTGACCCGCAAGTGCTTCGCCTACACCTGCCACACCCTGCTGCCCGAGGCACTCGAGGTCTGGCCGGTGGATCTGCTCGAGGAGTTGCTGCCCCGGCACATGGAGATCATCTACAAGATCAACTCCCGATTCCTGGAGGACATCGCCGATGCCTTCCCCGGCAACGACTGGCGGGTGCGCCGGATGTCGATCATCGAGGAGCATCCGGTCCGCGCGGTGCGCATGGCCTACCTGGCCACGGTCGGGTCCAGCAAGGTCAACGGGGTCGCCGAGCTGCACAGCAAACTGCTCAGGGAGCGCGTGCTACCCGACTTCGCGGAGCTGTATCCCGACCGTTTCACCAACGTCACGAACGGCGTGACACCGCGGCGCTTCCTGAAGTTGTCCAACCCCGAGCTCTCCGCGTTGATCACATACAAGATCGGCAACGACTGGGTGACCAACCTGGAGGAGCTGCGAGAGCTCGACCAGTACGCCGACGACCCGAAGTTCGTGGCGACGGTCGGACGGATCAAGCACGAGAACAAGGTGCGACTGGCCGAGGTCCTCAAGAAACGTGACGGCATCGTGCTCAACGTGGACTCCATGTTCGACGTGATGGTCAAACGTCTGCACGAGTACAAGCGCCAATTGCTCAAGCTGCTGCACGTTGTGGTGCTGCACCAGCGGATCATGGACGGGGAGTCGATCACACCTCGGACCGTCATCTTCGGTGCGAAAGCCGCGCCGGGCTACGTCATGGCCAAGGAGATCATCGGTCTGATCAACTCGGTCGCTGCCACGATCGACGCCGACCCCCGGGCACGTGGGCAACTACAGGTCGTCTTCCCCCCGAACTACAACGTCACGCTCGCGGAATCCCTGATCCCCGCGGCGGACCTCTCCGAGCAGATCTCCCTGGCGGGCAAGGAGGCGTCGGGCACCGGCAACATGAAGTTCGCTCTCAACGGTGCCCTCACCGTGGGCACCCTCGACGGAGCCACTGTGGAGATCCGGGAACTGGTGGGTCCGGAGAACTTCTTCCTCTTCGGGATGACCGAGGAGGAGGCCACCGGGCTGCGCGACGCGGGGTATTCACCGATCTGGTACTACGACAACGATCCGGTTCTGCACCGCGCTCTCGAGGCCATCAGCCACGGGGACTACTCAGGTGGCCAGCGTTTCGCCTACGGTCACGTCGTGGACTCCCTGCTGACCGACGATCCTTACATGGTGCTGGCGGACTTCGCTTCCTACATCGAAGCCCAGAACGAGGTGGAGAAGGTCTGGGCCGATCAGGG
>JALOLM010000271.1 GCA_025455985.1 Candidatus Nanopelagicales bacterium
GAACGGCCAAGAAGCCGCTCAGTTGGCACTGCAGGCACGATCCCTGGTGTTCCGCTTGTTGTGACACCCGAACACTTCCCGTCGCCTCCCTCGGGAAGTCCGCAGTGGACCCCGGTTCCGCCAGACCCGGGGTCCACTCATGTCCGGGTGGTCGCCCGGTTCCTTCAGACCCTGCCCGTGCTCGGCTCACGGGACAGCCGCTACGGCAACCGTCTCCCGTTCGGTCTTGGCCCAGGTGGTGCTGCCGCGCACCTGCTTCCAGACCCCGATGGCGACAACCGGCCACATGATCCACGTGTAGACCAGATAGGGCACCGCCGTGGCCAGGGCGCGTGCGATCCCGGCTGGCCCGTGCCCGCGACCCACGACCATCACCCCGAGGAATGTCGGTCCGACCGACAACTGGATGAAGAACACCACCAGCAGCGGTGAACCCCAGGGCAGGTACGGGACGTCGAAGAAGACCGACAGGATCAGAGCTTGCAGCAGTGCCAGGCCGACGATCATCTGCAGGGCCGGCAGGATCAGTGAGATTGCGGTGTCGAGTCGTCGTACGCCGTAGAGGTCGTAGGAGTTCAGCCTGCCCACATCCCTGATCACCTGCAGATTGCCCTGGAACCATCGGGCCCGCTGCCGGTAGAGGCGCTTGAGGTCGTTCAGACCCTGCTGGGCGACGCTGGTCGAGGGTTCGTGCTCACCGCGCCAGCCCGCCTCCAGGCAGCGCAGACCGAGCTCTTGATCCTCCGTCAGGTAGTGCGACCAGGGCCCCTCGTCGTCGGCCACGGACTCCAGAGCGGTCATCCGGTTGAACTGCCCGTTGCCCCCCAGGAAGGCCGTGCCCCACCGCGACCTGCCCACCTGGAACAGGCCGCCGAAGATCTGGAACTCCAGGCCCTGCATCCGCGTGAGCCAACTCGACTGGTTGTAGATATGGACATGGACCTGCACCCCGCCGACCCGGGAATCCTCGAAGTGCCGGCTCACTGCCGGTGGGGCGTCCTCGGCCAGCCGTCCGTCGGCGTCCACGATCCCGAAGATGATCTTGTCGGGGGCGAAGTTCCGGTACTGCACCTTCTGGAGGATGTTCTCGCGCACATGGTGGAACGCGGCGTTGAGCGCAGCGGCCTTCCCGGTGCGCGCGTTGGGCGCCACCCGGGTGAGCACCTCCAAGTCCTCGCCCGCGATCCGGTCGAGCACCTCAGCGGTGTTGTCCTCCGAACCGTCGTTGATGACCATGATGATCTTGTGCGTCGCCTGCACGGAACGCAGCCGAGCCACACTGTCGGCGATGGTCACACCCTCGTTCAAAGCTGGCACCAGGAACACCCAGAGGAAGGCTGACTCGTCGCCGGGCGGGGCGTCCCGCCACCGCCGCAGGTACGCATTGCCGGCGATGTACAGCACCACGGTCCAGATGTAGCCGATGAGGATCGCCACCAGCGAGATGTAGTAGGCGGAGAACAGCAACCAGTCCAGGTAGCCCATAGCTCAGCCTCGGCCGGGCCGGCGGCGCAGCCATACGAGCAGCATCAGCAGCAGGGCGAGCGTGAGCGCGGAACCGACGATCAACTGGGGGCCCCGCTTGTCCGGGTCCGTGCTGGGTGTCTGGAACGGTTCGGGGGTGTCCTGGCCTTCTGCCAGAACGTAGACCTGACCCTCGAGGCCGTCCCAGCCCCGCGGTTGTGACGTCGGCCAGATCGCCAGCCCAGTTGTCATGGGGCTGGCGCCAGACAGGATCAGCAGGTCATGGTCATGGGCCTGGTAGGCCTGCAATGCCGCGTACTGCGTCTGCTGACCGGCGGGGAAGTTCGATCCCTGCGTGTCGTGCGGACTGAGTCCCGTCGCGACCCCGGTTTCGTCGACCAGGTCCGCGGCATCTGTCAGTTCCACGGTGTACTGCAGAGGGCTGGTGGCGACGACCCCCGTGAGGATGACGGCGAGATCCGGCAACGACTCCCGCAGCGCCCCTGCTGCGGCTACCGGGATCCGTGCGCCCAGCGCCTGTGGGAACCGCTGGAACCCTGGGCCGACCGATTCGCCGAATGTGGGGGTCACCGTGCTGGAACCGGTGTCGAACTCGACGGTCCCCGGCAAGGGGACGATGCTGCAGTCACCGCCGGCGGGCAGGTACTCCAACTCGACGGTGAAATCGTTGTCCGAGCGCAGACTCGGTGCCGGGATGCTGAAGCGTGCGCTGACCCTGGCGTCCTCGGTGAGGTTGCGCGAGGTGATCAGCTCGCCGTTCCAGAGGAGGTTGACCCTGGCCTGCTGACCGGGCAGGACAGGGGTGGCGGCGCCCTTGAGATCGAAGACGAGCCCGGACACTGGCTGGCCGAATGTGGCCTGGGACAGGGTCACTGTGCGAGAGACTGCCCCGATCCCAGTGACGGTCAAGGAGTCGATGCCGGCGGCTCGCAGGCTGGACATTTCGTCGAGGGGCGCGTACTGCGCCGGGCCGTTGAGGTCGGACACCGATTCCACTGCCAGCAGGCCGATGTTGGGGTCGGCCAAGGAGACGGCGGCCTGTTCGAGGTTCTGCGCTGAGCCGGTGATCCGCATGACCCCCTCGGTCACGGCCAGGGAGTTCTGCGCTTGCTCCCACTGTGCGACCTCGACCACCCGTGTGCTTGCAGGGGGATCACCCAGCACCAAGGAGATGTCGGCGGTCTCGCCGTACAGGTGCCGCAGGGCAAGAGCAGCGTCGAGGCCGGCTGCTTGCTCGGCTGCGCTAGGTGCTGCTGGTACCGCGACCACGTAGCTGCTGGGACCCGGCTTGAGGAAATCGGCGATGGTGGTGGGGGTGACAGGGCGGCCGGTGACGACCAGTTGGGGATCCTCCATCGTCGCGGTCGCTTGGTCGTCGCGCAGACAGTCGGTGTCGGGTGTCAGAGCAGCCCGAAGGCCGACGATGACACTGCCCTGCTCGACGTCGGCGGCGTCCAGGGGCAGGCGGACAGGGCCGCCGCCGATGGCCGGAACGCTGGCCCGACGCTGGCCGTTGATCAGCACGTCGAGTCGTCCGGGTGTGCTGTAGGAGGAGGTGATGGTGGTGCTCAACGAGACGGGCTCGGTGCCCTCAGGAATCGCCACCGACACCTCGGAGGTGCCATAACCGCCTTGAATCGCCAGAACGTACCCGAAGTCGGCTGTCTGTGCTTGCGCGGGCGAGCCGATGCTCACCAGAGTGATGATCATGGCCACGGCGGTCAGCAGCCTGGTGAGTGACCCGTTCATCGACGTCCTCCAACCCTCAACTCGTGACCGCGATCTGGTCGAAGGTCACATCGGCGTCTTCGGTGTAGACGCCGGCGCTTCCAGTCGTATAGGCAGTCTCGGCATCACTGAACGAGGTGACGGTGTTCCCGTTGATCCTCACGGTGAGTTTCGAACCCTTTGCGATGAGTACCGCGACCTGCGACTGGCCCTCGCGTGCGGTCGGGGCAGGCCCGGTCGCCAGGAATCGCTGCCCGCCCGGGTAGGCGGGATCACGCTTGCCCAGTTCCCAGCCGTTGGTCTTGAGCGCCAGGTAGTAGAAGTGCTCGGGGTCCTGGTAGCGGGTGATCAGCCAGCCGGTCTCCCAGGGGTTGGGTGCGCTTCCGGTGCGCAGCTGCTGGTTGAGCGTGACTCGTGCCTTGATCCGGGTGCTTGAGTAGGTGGCGTCGGTGACGGCCAGTGCCGCGTGGGTCTGCTCGGGTGCGGTCGCTATGGCCGGACGTAACCGCAGTCGGGAGTTCGAGGTGGCGACGACCTCTCCGTAGCCGGCGAAGACGACCCGCCAGGGTCCGTATCTGTCCCCGTCGGTCAAGGTGACAGCCTGCGCTGGAGATGGCATCGCGGCTGCGAGCATGCCGGCAAGGCATAGCGCCAGCCACCCGTTACACGCGCGCCCGATTCTGCTCACACGTTTCTATCGGCAGTTGTCCGGTTGGGGTCAAGTCGTGGAACCGCGCGCCGATATAGACCTCATGAGCGCGCGCACGACCGCAGAACCGCAGGAGTCGACCGGTTTGGGGCGAGATCGCGTCAGTGACCGGGTGCGATGCCTGGTCGTGATGGGCACCCGCCCGGAGGCGATCAAGATGCTGCCGGTGGTCCAGGCGTTGAAGAAGTCGCGTCTGCTCATGCCGTTCGTCGTCAACACCGGGCAGCACGAGCACATGGTGCTGCCCATCCTCGAGGCCGCAGGAATCACCCCGGATGTCAACCTGCGCATCGGCAGACAAGCCAACACCATCAACGGCCTTGTGCGCGATTGTGTCGGCGCCTTCGATGGACTCTTGGACGATCTGCGTGGTGGAGCTGAGCGGCGCATGCGGCCCCGGCTGTTCGGTGCCGCGGAGCACCCCGGCAGTCCATACCCCGCCCTGACCCTCGTTCACGGTGACACCACATCCGCCATGGCTGCCGGGCTGGCCTCCATCGGCTGCAAACTCCCGGTGGTGCATGTGGAAGCGGGGCTGCGTACTCGCGACATCCTGTCGCCGTTCCCCGAGGAACTCAACCGGCAACTGATCTCCCGGATGGCGGCGTTCCATCTGGCCCCCACTCCGGCGAACCAGGCCAACCTCGTGCGCGAAGGTGTCGACCCGCAGCGCATCTTCGTCACCGGCAACACCGGGATCGATGCCCTGCACTGGGCGGCTGGTCTGCACGCGCCTTGGGGGGATCCTCGCCTCGAGGTGCTCAACGACCCGTCTTTGCCCGTTGTGGTGGTCACCGCCCATCGCCGCGAGAACCTCGGCGAGCCCATCCGACGCATCGCGGAGGCAGTCAGAACGATCGCCGAGATGCGCCCGCGAGCGGTCGTTGTGTGGCCGGTTCATCCCAACCCCCGCGTGGGTGCGGATGTCCACGAGATCCTCGACGGCGTTCCCAACGTGATCCTGACCGAGCCCATCGACTACATCCCGTTCGCGCGGCTTCTGCAGCGTGCCACGGTTGCGATCAGCGACTCGGGTGGCGTTCAGGAAGAGGCGCCCAGTGTCGGAACCCCGGTGCTGGTGGCCAGGGAGGAGTCCGAACGGCCCGAGGGCGTGGAGGCTGGCTCGTTGATTCTGGTGGGCAGCGATCCCGAGAAGATCCGCAGCATAGCCCTGGGTCTGATCGACGATCCCGGGGCGCGTATCGCCATGACCTCGATCACCAACCCGTTCGGCGACGGCCGGGCATCGGAGCGAGTGCGCGCCGCCCTTGAGCATCTGGTGTTCGACACCCCCGCCCCGGAGCGGTACGGCGTTTCGTTCAACCGCTCCCGGGTGCTGGAAGCCTCCGGCTACGACCCCGAGGAGATCGCCATCACCTCGTCGATGATTGCCGCTACGCACCCAGAGGCGCGAGGGTCGGGCGGGGCGTCGGCCAACAAGCTGGCGGCGCTGCGGCGGTAAGTCGGCTGGTCGGGGGGAGCCGGTGTGGTCTTTCGGCAACTAGGTTGTCGGAAGACCGCATTGCTGGTGCGGGGCCGGCTGGTCGGGGGTGCCGGTGTGGTTTTTCGGCAACTAGGTTGTCGGAAGACCGCATTGCTGGCGCGGGGCCGGCT
>JALOLM010000272.1 GCA_025455985.1 Candidatus Nanopelagicales bacterium
GGCGTGCATCCGCATCCCGATCACCGGCTCGAACCCGAAGGCCAAGCGCATCGAGTTCCGCGTGCCCGACCCGTCGAGCAACCCGTACCTGGCGTTCTCGGCCATGCTCATGGCTGGCCTCGACGGGATCAAGAACAAGATCGAGCCCCGCGAGCCGGTCGACAAGGACCTCTACGAGCTTCCCCCGGACGAGGCTGCGGACATCCCGCAGGTCCCCGGATCGCTCCCCGAGGTGCTCGACGCCCTCGAGGCCGACCACGCCTACCTGACTGAGGGTGGGGTGTTCACCGACGACCTGATCGAGACCTGGATCGCCTACAAGCGGGCCAACGAGGTGGATCCCATCCGTCTGCGCCCGCACCCGCACGAGTTCGAGCTGTATTACGACATCTGAGCAAGAAACTGGCCTCTGACCTGCGACGATACCCAACGCAAGGGTCCGTAGTCCAAACAACAACCGTAACTCAGCACCCTCGTTGGGGGCTCCATCTGCACTTGGATGGGGCCCCCAGCGGCGTCCAGGGGAGCAGCCGGGATGCCCGCTCCGGCTCTGCCCCGGTCCACCTCCGGAACCGTCGCTACGGCCGCTACACCACCCACGGCGAACACCCGGTTCGTCTCAGTGCTGTGCGACCGCCGCGCCTTGGTGTAGCGGCCCGGTGGTCGCGTAGCGTCTCCCTGATTCTGCTCAGGCGACCACGTCAGAAGTGCGCGGCGATGCCCGCCCCCAAATGCGCGATACGCGGCCGATGTGGGGCACTCGTTGCTGGGGGTGGGGTAGCGCTGCGGATGGGGAATCGTCCGAGGCGATGTCCGGGTCGTGGGCTAGGCGTACTGCCCCCAGGCCGAGTCGCCGCTTGCGTGGGAGGGAGACTGGTGAGCACAGTTATCGTGGGATCCGAGGCAAGGGGTTGGGGATGAGCGGGTCTGCGCGTGAGGTCTTCCATGTGATGGCCAAGCCCACGGGGGCGGTGTGCAACCTGGACTGCGAGTACTGCTTCTTCCTGTCCAAGGAGCAGCTGTACCCGGACAGCGAGTTCCGGATGAGCACCGAGGTGCACGAGACGTACCTGCAGCAGCTGTTCGCCGCTCATCCGGCCGACGCCGAGGTGAACGTCTCCTACCAGGGCGGCGAGCCGACCCTGATGGGGCTGGAGTTCTTCGCCCGAAGCGTGGAGCTGGCCGCACGGTACGCAGGACCCCGGCAGACCGTCCTGCACACGATCCAGACCAACGGGACGTTGCTGGACGACGAGTGGGGCGCGTTCCTGGCCGAGCACCGCTTCTTGGTCGGGCTGTCGATCGACGGCCCGCGGGAGATGCATGACGCGTACCGGGTGGACAAGGGCGGCAAGCCGACCTTCGACCGGGTCCTGCGCGGCTGGGAGGTGCTGACCCGTCATGGTGTGGAGTGGAACGCCCTGACCACCGTCAACGCGGCCAACGCCGACCACGGGCTGGCGGTGTATCGGTTCCTGCGCGACGAACTGGGCGCTGGGTTCATCCAGTTCATCCCGATCGTGGAGCGGATGACTCCGGAGATGCTGCCGATGGCCGACGCCGGGTGGGGCGTGCGGGCCAAGGACCGGCCGCTGTACCGGCAGTCCGGCTCGGCGGTGACCCACCGCAGCGTGACCGGGGCGCAGTACGGCCGGTTCCTGATCGACGTCTTCGAGGAGTGGGCCCGCCACGACGTGTCCGACGTGTTCGTGCAGATGTTCGACACCGCCCTGGCGCACTGGCTGGGCATGGACCAGGTCGGCCTGTGCGTGCACGCCCGGACCTGCGGTTCGGCGTTGGCCCTGGAGCACAACGGCGACCTGTACTCCTGCGACCACTACGTGGAGCCGGACTACCTCCTGGGCAACATCGCCGCAGGGCGCATGATGCTCGACCTGGTCGACTCACCGGCGCAGCAGGCGTTCGGCACCGCCAAGTTCGACACCCTGCCCCAGTACTGCCTGGAGTGCGACGTTCGGTTTGCGTGCAACGGCGGCTGCCCGAAGGACCGGTTCGCCACCACCCCGGACGGCGAGCCGGGACTGCACCACCTGTGCGCCGGGTACAAGGCGTTCTTCGGCCACGTGGATGCCTCGATGCGGTTCATGGCCGACCGGCTGCGCGCCGGCCAGGACGCCACCGCCCTGCGCGACTGGTACGCCGCCGCCGACGCCCAGCGCGGGCGCAACGACCCCTGCACCTGCGGATCAGGACGCAAGTTCAAGAAGTGCCACGGGGCGCAAGCCAACCCGGCAGCACCCACCACGAAGACCTGAGCGCTGGCACACCGTTCCCTTGAGAGGAAGGGCTGCTGGCCGACGCCCTTGCCTGCTCCTAGCCGCCGTGTCGCGCAGGAACGCCAGCGCCTGGCCTCAGAGCGCAATCAGGATCTCCGAGGTGAGGTAGTCCGATACGACTCCGAGGGACGCCGGGTCGGCGTCATCCAGTGCGCTCACCACCGCAGGGTAGCCAGAGCTCCGCTCGGAGGGCAGGTCAGCGTTGACCGACCCGAGGCCACCTTCGGCCTCGCTCCGGGGGCCGAATGGATGCCGACATGGTTGAATGCGCGGCACGGGCCTGCCAGTGAGGCTGCGCGGGGATCGCTCGACGTGACACCCCCAAGCTCCTGACGCGGGACTGATTGGACCTGTTCCGCTCGGCTGAAGGAGTCCGACGCCATGGATCGCACCGTTCTGCCCATCCCGGACAAGCCCTACACCGGTCCGGTGTATGAGGACGCGAAGGACCCGCGGGCGGTGTATGAGCCGATCCGGCCGGTCGGGCCACCACCGGGTGCCCCGAACGTCCTGGTGATCCTGCTCGACGATGTTGGCTTTGGTGCGGCGAGTGTGTTCGGTGGGCCGTGTCAGACGCCCACTGCGGAGCGGTTGGCCGGCAATGGGCTGTCCTACTCCCGGTTCCACACGGCGGCGCTGTGCGCGCCGACCCGCCAGGCACTGCTCACCGGCCGCAACCATCACGCGGTCGGGATGGGTGCGATCACCGAGGTCGCCACGTCGATCCCGGGCTACACGTCGGTGCGGCCCCAGTCGGCGGCACCCCTGGCCGAGGTGCTGCGGCTCAACGGGTATGCGACCGCCCAGTTCGGCAAGTGCCACGAGGTCCCGATGTGGCAGACCAGCCCGGTGGGCCCGTTCGATGCGTGGCCCACCGGTGGTGGCGGTTTCGAGCACTTCTTCGGGTTCCTCGGTGGTGAGACCAACCAGTTCGCGCCCGCGCTGTACGACGGGACGACCCCGATCGAACCGGACCGCAATGCCGACGAGGAGTACCACTTCACCGAGGACATGACCGACCGCGCGATCGCCTGGGTGCGCCAGCAGTCGGCCCTGGCCCCGGATCGCCCGTTCTTCATGTACTTCGCGCCCGGCGCGACCCACGCCCCGCACCACGTCCCCCTGGAGTGGGCCGACAAGTACCGCGGGCAGTTCGACGACGGCTGGGACGCCTTGCGCGAGCGGACGCTCGCCGAACAGCAGCGCCGCGGCATCGTGCCCCCCGACGCGGAACTCACTGCCCGCCATGACGAGATCCCCGGCTGGGAGGACATGCCCGACGAGCTCAAGCCGGTGCTGGCCCGCCAGATGGAGGTCTACGCCGGGTTCCTGGAGCACACCGACCACCACATCGGACGCCTGGTCGATGCCCTCGAGGCGATCCACGCCCTGGACAACACGCTGGTGTTCTACATCCTCGGCGACAACGGGGCATCGGCCGAGGGCCACATCAACGGCAGCTTCAACGAGTACCTCTTCTTCAACGGTGCCGCCGCACTGGAGACCCCGGAGTTCCTGGCCTCCCGCATCGACCTGTTGGGCACG
>JALOLM010000273.1 GCA_025455985.1 Candidatus Nanopelagicales bacterium
ACCGGGCTTCCGGCCTGCACTGTCTTGCCCTTCATCGTGCGGGTCACCGGCGTGCGCGACAGCACCGTCCCGCGGTGGTCGGCGCCGTGGCAGGCGCCACAGGTGCCGCCGTTGGTCTTGCCGTTCTCCGACTTCGCGGCCGATTTGTGAGCCTCGTCGTACCACCGGCTGTCGTTGACCAGGTGCATGCCGTGCGGCCCGCCCTGGGTGCCGGCCGACATGCTGCTGGTGGTGTGACAGCTGTTGCACTCCATCACCGTGCCCGAGTGCCCCTGGATCTGATTCGCGGTCACGTCGTCATTCTTGAGCGGCGAGCTGTCCGAATCCCACTCCGCGTGCGTCGCGCCGTGACAGCCCTCGCACATGACGCCACCGTGGCCGGTGCTGACGCGGTACAGCTTCGGATTATCCACCCCCGGGTTCGCAAAGCCGTTGAAGCTAGCTGGAACGAGCGGTTCGGCGAAACGCCTATTGGTCGGGACGATCGGCGTCGCCTTGGGATCTGTGCTGCGGTACGCGCGCAGCAGGCGGATGTTGTCGGGCTTCAGGTTGGTGTCGAGACGGTTGACGATCGTACCCGTCGTGTTGACGAGGTTGCTGGTCGCGTCACCCGTGTGGCAGGAGCCGCAGCCCGGCTCGTTGGCCCAGGGCACGCGCGGCGTGTTCGGGTTGGTGTAGAAGTCCTTCGCGAGGATGAAAGCCCCGGGGTTGCTCGGCGAGACGTTCTTGGAGAAGTCGTTGCCGACCTGCGCCATTTGGCCGTGGCAGTCCTGGCAGACCATGCCGCCGTCGGCCATTGCCCCGCGCATGCACTTGGTCTTGTTGCCCGGGTGGCACGTGTAACAGGTCTCACCGAGGATCGCCTCGCGGTCCGCCTGGTTGCCGGGCAGCCCCGTCGTGGTGCTGTCGGGGGTCGGCGCCGGCATGTCGCGGAACAGCGGCTGGTTGTTCACGTCCTTCACGGTCGCGTGATGGCTGTGCATCACGTTGGACATGGACCTGTGCTTCGTCTGGTCGCGGCCGTTCTCCGTGCTCGGCCCGACCTGCGCCAGGTCGAGCGCGGGCGTGTAGTGGCAGCGCTGGCAGACCACGGGATCGGTGGCGCGCCCCGTGTCCGGGTCGACGGCCGACAGCAGCTGAGTGTGGTGCTTCTGGTCGTGCAGCTTGAGGATGTTGAGGTCGCTCGCCCACTCCACGCTGACATCGACCGGCACGGCCCGGTCACGCGGGTCGTCGATCGACACCCTCACGTCGGCCGGTGCCAGGCCCTTGATGCCGGAGCCATTGCCGCCGTCGACCGTAGCCGCGTGGCAGCCCTGGCAGTTCGCCTCGCCGGAGATGGGCAGCACGGTGTCGACCGTGGCCAGCACCGAGCCGGTCAGGCTCTTGGCCTGCACGCGAACCAGCGGGTACGGGTTCTCGCGGCCCGCGTCGTCGAAGGCCGCGAACGGGATGCCGGCGCCTTCGAACCAGTTCACGTCATTGGCCACGTAGCCGAACGGGAAGCCGACGAAGAAGGGCTTGTCGCCGTAGTGCTCCTCGGCGAACTGGGCGACGTTGGCGACGTAGGGGTTGGTGACGCCGGGCATGGCGTGCTGCACCGCGGTGAGGTCTTCGTCGCCGCTCTTCACCCGGCCGTCGGGGCCGATATAGAGATCCTCGACGTTCGGCACCGGCAGACCGACGTCCGGGTCGACGGCGAAGCACGGCGGCGTGGTGCTGCCGTTGGGGTTGCAGAGGATGCCCGCCGGGTAGAACGGGTCATAGGCCTGGTAGGCGACGTCCCAGAAGTTGGTCTTGAAGACGCTGCCGCCGGTGAGCCGGCCCGTGAACGGATAGCCGGTGTCCGGGTCGTTGGGCGTGCTCAGGATCGGATCGCTGGGATTGGAGGCGGCGGAGTAGACCACTTGAGCCTGGGACGGCCCGAGGATCTGGGGCTCAGACCCCTTTCGGATGACCTGCGACAGCAGGACCTGGAACGGCGGCAGGATGCTCGCGACGCGGGTGTCTCGATCACCGCAGTGCATGCCGAGGTCGTTGATCGCGAGAATCTGGTAGCTCGGGCTGCCGGTGCCGGTCGCCGGACTCAGCGAGTTCGCGCTCTTGGGCCGCAGCGCCTCGGCCACCGGCTTGAGGCCGCTGGGGCTCACGCCCGCGTCATCCATGCTCTGGCTGGTCGAGTTGATCGACACGTTGGACGTGTTGCCCGCGCCGTTCACGACCAGGCTCACCGCATTGGACGTGCGGTTGTTGCCGGCCGCGTCGAAGGCCCTCGCGGTCCAGTTGTGCGTGCCGGCGTCGGTCGCCGCGAAGGACCAGTTGAACGTGTACGGGGAGCTGGTGTCGCTCGACCTCAGCGTGGCGCCGTCGTAGAAGTCCACACGGGTCACGCCGACGTTGTCCGACGCGGTCGCCGTGAGCGTGACGGTGCCCGGCGGATTGAAGGGTCCCGGTGCCGAGCTGGCGAGGGAGACGTTCGGCGGCGTCGTGTCCGCCGCACGGACAGTAACGGTGGTGCTGCAGGTCGCGGTCGTACCCGACCGCGTCAGCGTCAGTCGCGTGGTGTAGGTCCCGGCGTTCGCATAGGAAACCGTGCGGGTCGCGCTCGTGCTGCTGGAGGGGTTGCCACCCCCGAAAGTCCAGGCGTAGTACGGCGTGCGGCGGAACCCGCTGTAGGTCGCCGACCAGGAGACCGTACCGCCGGGGCTGACCGTCGGGTTCTGCGGTGCAATCGTGCAGGAGGCCGCCGAGGCCGCACCGGACCACCCGAAGGCCAGACCGACCGACAGAAGCATCCCCAACGGAATGACGTTGCTTCGCTTGTTCATTCGCTGACTCCTCCGTTCGATTACGGGTGCGCCGATGGGCCCCGCTCGTCGTTCCGGGGATCGACAGGTCCGTGCCGAATCCCGGTATTTTTTTAGGCCAGTCCGCTTCCCTATGGCGGGTCCGCCCCGTCACGCCGTACGTGCTGAGAGCCTGTCAAGCTGCTCGCCACGAGCACGGCCTAACCGCGCAAGAGCCTGCGTCGCGCAGCGACGCCGAGACTCGGGCAGGAGACTGACACGGCCGACTGCCCGACTCTGTGACCACCGTCACATTCCGGGAACCCCGACGTCGCGGTGGCCGGAGGATGGGAAACGGCAAGGTCGTCGCCAACCGGCGCCTGGGTGCCTCCACTGCGGGCGCCTACTTCACGGCGCCGGGACGCGAGCAATGCCGACCGGGCGGCCGGTTTGCCCAGCGCACGGGCGTCGCTGCACCTCCGCTGACCTACAGACGGCGCTGCGCTGGCCGCGCTCCGTCGGCCGTAGGCTGCACAGACCTCCGGCTGGCGAGAACGCCTTGATGCGCGGCGCGATCGCCGGTGAGACCATCAGCCGAGCTTCGGCACCGAGCGCGGCCCGACGCGTATCGACTAGCCTATGAACGCACTGGGCAGCTATGGCCCAGCGAGGCGCCCACGCGTGAACCGGCGCCCTTGGGCGGCTGTCTTGGGGCGATGAAAATGCGCGCTCGGTCACGAGCACTCAATCGGGAGGTTGTATGTCGGGATCGCGTATCCCTGGACCGAGCGGAGCGAACGGGCCGGGAGTCGAGGACGCACTGTCCGGACTCTTGGGGGGCGGCGACCTGCCCGGTCCGGTCGGGACGGCGAGGGACCAGCTGACCGCGGCCGATGAGCAGCAGACCAGGCCCGCGGCGCCACCGACGGAGATGAGCCTGGTGGCGAGCTACCCGAAGCCTGCGCAGTGGACCCCGGCGAAGGAAAGGGAGCTGATCGGCAAGGACACCTGGTTCCCCCATACCCTGGACTTCTTGGAGGTGGCGGGGAGG
>JALOLM010000027.1 GCA_025455985.1 Candidatus Nanopelagicales bacterium
AGGATGCCCGCAGCGGCAATCCCGAGACCGTGCGCCGCAGGCGGGAGGCGACCATTCCCCTGCGCCGGTACGGCAATCCTGAGGAGTTCGGGTCGGTGGCGGCCTTCTTGCTGTCACCGGTGGCCTCGTACGTGAACGGAAGCATCGTGGCCGTCGATGGTGGGGCGTTGCGCGCGGTCTGAGCGCAACCCGGGCGGCAAGGGGCGCGGCCCGCCACGAGGCCACTCACCGGTTGGCCACATACGGGCACGGAAGCACCGTGGCCCCTCGACGGTGGGCGTTGCGCGCGGTCGCCTGTCCGGATCTGCAGGTTGATCAAGGCCCCCACCGGCCAGCCCCTCAGCAGACCCCCGCCCTCGCCGTCATGAGCCCGCAGATTCGGACACGCGCCGGCCATGGGATCCGCGTACCACCGACGGAACGCCTACGTCAACGGGGTGCTCTGAGCCGCCAGTCGTGACGGATCGTGTCAGATTCGACGCGCACACCGTCACGAGGCCAATGGGGCTACTCCGCAGCAGACAGGCTGAACTGCTCGTAGTGGCGCGCGTAGAGTCCTCCCGCCGCCAGCAGGTCGTCGTGCCGGCCCCGCTCAGCGATCCGGCCGTTCTCGATCACCAGGATCAGGTCGGCGTCACGAACGGTGGACAGCCGGTGGGCGATCACCAAGGACGTTCGTCCAGTGAGGGCGACCGACAGTGCACGCTGCACAGCCCGCTCGTTCTCGCTGTCGAGATGCGCGGTGGCTTCGTCGAGGACCACCACTCCGGGGCGCTTGAGCAGCAGCCGGGCGATCGCCAAACGTTGCTTCTCCCCGCCCGAGAGCCGGTAACCCCGGTCCCCCACCACCGTGCCCAGCCCATCGGGCAGGCTACGCATCAGATCGGCGATCTGGGCATCTTCCAGCGCCGCCCAAATCTGCTCGGACGTGGCATCGGGCGCGGCATATCGGAGATTCGCCTCGATCGTGTCGTGGAACATGTGGGCGTCCTGGGTGACGTACCCGACGCTGGCCCGCAGCGAGTCCAGCGTTGCGTCGCGCACGTCCAGTCCGCCGAGTTCGACGGCACCGGAGTCGACGTCATAAAGACGGGCGACCAACTGGGTGATCGTGGTCTTGCCCGCCCCGCTGGGCCCAACAAGCGCTACGAGGCCGCCCGCCGGAATCTCGAAGTCCACCGCGTGCAGCACCTGCTCGTTGGAGCGCGTCTCTTCCACAGCCACCGCCTCGAGGGAGGCCAAAGAGACCTCCGAGGCAGCCGGGTAGTGGAAATCCACATCGCGGAAGCGGACCGCCAAAGGCCCGTCAGGAAGCGGTACCGCGCCCGAGCGCTGCTGGATCAGGGGTGGAAGATCCAGAACCTCGAAGACCCTTTCGAAACTCACCAGCGCGGTCATGACGTCCACCCGCACATTACTCAAGGCGGTCAGGGGGCCGTACAACTGCGCGAGCAACCCGGTCAGCGCGAGCAGTGTCCCCAGGCTCAACGCACCGGCCACGACCAGATTCCCACCGAGTCCGTAGACCAGAGCCGTGGCCAGAGCCGCCACCAACGTCAGGGCCGTGAAGAAGTACCGGTTGGCCATGGCGATCTGCACGCCGATGTCGCGCACTCGAACCGCCCGTCCCGCGAACTCGGCGTCCTCGGCGTCAGGACGGCCGAACAGCTTGGTCAACAGCGCCCCTCCGATGTTGAAGCGCTCGGTCATCTGCGTGCTCATGTCGGAGTTCAGCTGCATCTGCTGGCGCGTCAGTCCCGCCAGTCGCCGGCCCATCCACTTGGCCGGCAGGATGAACAACGGCACGAGCACCAGCGCGGCCAGCGTGATCTGCCACGACAGCGCGAACATCGTGACCAGCACGATCACCAGGCTGATGAGGTTGCCGAGGACCCCCGACAACGTGGACGTGAACGCTTGTTGGGCTCCGATCACGTCGTTGTTGAGGCGGGACACCAGCGCCCCGGTCTGGGTTCTGGTGAAGAATGCGATCGGCTGCCGCTGGACGTGGGAGTACACCTCGGTGCGCAGATCGAAGATCAGTCCCTCACCGATCCGGGCGGACTGCCATCGACTGATGAGGCCCACAATCGCGTTGAAGACCGCCAACAGCGCCACCATGATCGCGGTGACTGTGACCACCTGGGAGTCACCCGGCGTGATCCCGTCGTCGACGATCCGCCGGAAAAGCAGCGGCTGCGCAACGACCAGCAGCGAGTCGACCACCAGCAGCAGCAGGAACCCGATGATCAGGGGCCGGTACTTCACGGCGTACTTCAGAATCCGGCGCACCGTCCCCGGCGCCAACTTGTGCTCCACGACGCTGTCGTCGCGTGAGAAAGAACGCATCGCCAAATGCGTGCGCATCATCGACATAACTGCCCCAAACCTGGGCAGTCAGATTCTGCCCACCCTCGCCAACTCGACGACGGCGTCAAAGATTCCCGCTGCGTCAGGCCTTCTTGGACCTCGTCGGCGTCGGCCCACCACGGCCGCGCAGTTGTGTCTCCGACTCCACCAGAAGCCGGTGGACAAATCCGTAGGATCTCCCGGTCTCTGCGGCGAGTTCGCGAATGCTGGCCCCCTTGTCGTACTGCTTCTTCAACGATGCAGTCATCTTCTCGCGCTCGGCTCCTGTGATCCGGCGCCCCTTCTTCTCTTCCGACATCAGCTTCACCCATCTTCCGAGGAGATCTCCTTGCCCCAAACCTACGCTACGCAACGACTCGCTTATGCAAGGGTCACAAGGTCCAGGTATTGGCTGTCCCACAGATCCTCCGCGCCGTCTGGCAGCAGCAGTACCCGTTGCGGGTCCAGAGCGGTGACCGCCCCGGGGTCGTGGGTCACCAGGATCACTGCACCTTCGTACTCACGCAAGGCGTCCAGAATCTCCGCGCGAGACGCTGGATCTAGGTTGTTGGTCGGCTCGTCGAGAAGCAGCACGTTGGCGCCGGACACCACCAAACACGCCAGTGCCAGGCGCGTCTTCTCACCGCCGCTGAGCGTCTGAGCCCGCTGGAACACGGCATCGGCGCTGAACAGGAACCGGCCGAGCACCGACCTCGCCTGGGTGTGGGTGAGGTCCGGCGCCTGCGACACCAGGTTGTCCAGCACGGTGCGGTCCTGGTCGAGAGTCTCGTGCTCCTGGGCGTAGTAGCCCAGCACCAGGCCGTGGCCGGGTTGCACCTGCCCGGTGTCCGCGGCCAGTTCGCCGGCAAGGATTCGCAACAAGGTGGTCTTGCCCGCCCCGTTCAGGCCGAGCACCACCACGCGGGCACCCCGGTCCACGGCGAGGTCGACGTCGACGAACACCTCCTGCGACCCATAGGACTTCGACAACCCCTGCGCCGTGATCGGGACCTTCCCGCAGGGTTTGGGTTCCGGGAACCGCAACGCTGCCACCTTCTCCTGCTGCCGAGCCGGCTCGACGGAGGCATCCAGGGCGTCCGCCCGACGCAACATCGTCTGCGCCTGCCGGGCCTTGGTCGCTTTGGCCCGCATCCGCTCGGCTTGATCCCGCAACGCACCGGCCTGCTTGCTGGCGTTGGCTTGTTCGCGCTTGCGTCGTCTGGTGTCGACCTCGATCTGGGTCTGGTAGGCGTCCCAGCCCATGTTGTAGACGTCCAGGGCACAGCGGGTCGCATCGAGGTGGGCGACCCTGGTCACCACGTCGCGGAGGAGATCCACATCGTGGGAGATGACGACGACGCCGTGGGAGTACGAGCCGAGGAACCCGCGCAGCCACGAGATCGAGTCCGCATCGAGGTGGTTCGTCGGCTCATCGAGCAACAGGACACCATCCCCAGCGAACAGGATCCGCGCCAGTTCGACGCGTCGCCGCTGCCCGCCCGACAACGTCCCCAGTTCCCGGCGCAGGAGATCGGCACCGAGGCCGAGGCCGTCGGCTACCGCGAGCGCCTCCGCCTCAGCGGCATAGCCGCCCTGTGCCAGGAACTCGGCTTCGGCGTTGGCGTAGCGGCGCATCGCCTGCTCACGGTGTTGAGGATCCTCCATGCGGGCCGCGTATTTGCGCATCCGCTCAACCGCCGCGTCCAGTGCCCGCGCGCTCATGATGCGGGCCAGCGCCGACTGCTGCCCGTCAGCGGCCCCGGGGTCCTGCGGCAGGTAGCCGACCTCGCCGGTCACCACGTCACCGGCCGCCGGACGGGTCACCCCGGCCAAGACTTTCATCAAGGTGGTCTTGCCTGCGCCGTTGCGCCCGACCAGACCCACACGGTCCCCCGGACCCACACGCAGGTTGGCACCATCCAGCAGAAGCCGGGCGCCTGCGCGCAACTCGATGGCTGAGGCGTGGATCACCGTCCCAGTGTCGCAAACGACCGTTCCTGCAATGTTCAGCCGCAGCTGCTAGAGGAGCAGGACGACGCGCCTGGTCCAGGCTCGTCCTGTTTCGAGCCTGGCATACAGCAGCTGTCGCCCTTCCAGGCCTCCACACCCTCCTTCGCGGCAACAGCACCGATGACCAGTGCCGCGAGCGGGTCGGCCCACCACCAACCCAGCCACATATTGAGGACCAAACCGATCAGCAGGACTGCGGACAAATAGGTGCACAGAAGTGTCTGCGTGGAGTCGGCCACAACCGTTGTGGATCCCAGCGCCCGCCCAGTGCGCCGTTGCGCGAGCGAGAGCACAGGCATGACCGCAAGTGATGCGAGCGCCAGCCCGATCCCGACCGGCGAGGCCTCCGGGCTTTGGCGCTGGACCAGCGCGAGCACCGAGTCGACCGCCACGTAGGCGGCCAAGGCGAAGAACGACAGGGCGATCAGGCGCAGGGCGATCCTTTCCCTGGACTCAGGCACGCGATGGCGGAACTGCCACAAAATGATGAGGCCGCTGGACATCTCCACGATCGAGTCCAGGCCGAACGCGATCAGCGCGCCCGAACCGGCGACGGTTCCGGCGCTGATCGCGATCAGCGCCTCAATTGCGTTGTAGGAGACGCTGGCTCCTGCCAACATCTGGGCCCGCCGTCCGAGTCGCTTGCGCTGGTCGGCGAGGGCAAGAGCGTCGTGTTGAGTCTGCGAACTCATGGGCCGTCCCGGTACTCCGGGCTCAGCGGGATGGATTTGCCCGTTGCTTCCAGAAACTGCTCAGCAGCCATGATGAGCAACCAAGCCGAAACGTCCAATCGCGGATGCCTACCCGCCACCACCACGCTGCAGAGATTCATCGGCATGTGCCGATGATAGCCGCGCACCGGTTCACCTCATGATGTTGCAGATCGGGCTGCGCAGGCACCAGGACGTGCCATCCGGCCGCAACAACTCAGACGTTGAACCCCAGTGCGCGCAACATTTCCCGGCCCTCGTCGGTTATCTTGTCCGGTCCCCACGGCGGCATCCACACCCAGTTGATCCGGAAGTCGCTGACCACATCCGACAGGGCCACACGGGTCTGGTCCTCGATCTCGTCGGTCAGTGGACAGGCCGCCGATGTCAGTGTCATGTCGATTGTGGCGATCTGGTCGTCGTCGACATGTACTCCGTAGACCAGTCCGAGGTCCACGACGTTGATCCCGAGTTCCGGGTCGACGACGTCGCGCATGCGCTCGGTGAGTTCCTCTTCTGTCACGCTCATGTGTAGTCCTTTCCCAATGCTTGGACGGTTGCGTCTTTGAAGGCCATCCATCCCAGGAGCGCGCATTTGACGCGTGCCGGGTACGAGGCGACGCCGGCGAATGCGATGCCGTCGCCCAGCACATCCTCGTCAGGTTCGACCTTGCCCCTACCCTCGATCATCTTCACGAACGCCTCGTGGATGGGCCAGACCTCCCCGAGGGGTTTGCCGTTCAGCAGCTCGTACATCACCGAGGTGGACGCCTGCGAGATGGAACAGCCCATGGCCGCGTACGAGATGTCCTGGACTACTGCGTCATGCAGCGCGACCCGCAAGGTGATCTCGTCACCACACGTGGGATTCACATGCTGCACTTGGGCGTCGAAGGGCTCGCGCAGTCCCTTGCCCCGGCCGTGCTTGTAGTGATCCAGGATGATCTCCTGGTACAGGCTCTCGAGGTTCATGCGAAAAACTCCAGTGCGCGCTTCGTGCCCTCGACCAGAGCTGCCACGTCCTGCTCGTCGTTGTACAGATAGAACGTGGCCCGCGTGGTCGCGGCGACCCCGAACCTGCGATGCAACGGCCAGGCACAGTGATGCCCCACCCGCACGGCTACCCCGGAGTCATCGAGAACCTGCCCGAGGTCGTGAGAGTGGATGCCATCTGCGACGAACGACACCGCACCGCCCCGGTCGGCGAGGTCGGTCGGTCCGATGATGCGGATACCCGGCAACCCCGCAAGACCCTCGAGCGCGAGTCCCGTCAGGTACACCTCATGCTCGTGGATTGCCTGCAGACCAACATCAGTCAGGTAGTCACAGGCCACGCCGAGGGCGACGGCCTGGGCGATGTTCGGCACCCCTGCCTCGAAGCGCTGCGGCGGGGCGGCGAACGTGGAGTGGTCCATGAAGACCTGCTCGATCATGGAGCCACCGGTGAGCATCGGTGGCATCTGCGCCAGCAGATCCGCCCGGCCCCACAGGACACCCACGCCGGTCGGCGCCAGCATCTTGTGCCCGCTGAAGGCGATGAAATCCGCACCTAGAGCATGCACGTCCACCGGCATGTGCGGAACCGACTGACATGCATCCACCACGACCAGGGCCCCGACCTCGTGGGCGGCGGCAGCCACCTGCGCCACCGGGTTGATCGTGCCCAGGACGTTGGACTGATGGGTCAGCGACACCACTTTGGTGCGATCGGTGATCATCGACGGATCGAAGTCCAGACGACCGTCGTCGGTGACCCCGAACCACCGCAACGTCGCACCGGTTCGCCGGGCCACCTGCTGCCACGGCACGAGGTTGGCGTGGTGCTCCATCTCCGTGATCAGGATCTCGTCCCCGGGCTCCAGGACGAACCGATCAGGCCCTGCGTCGGCTGTCGCGTTCTGGAACGCGTAGGCCACGAGGTTCAGGGCCTCGGTCGCATTGCGTGTGAACACCACCTCGGAAACGTGGCCGCCGACAAAAGCCGCGATCGTTGCGCGGGCCATTTCAAACGCGTCAGTGGCCTCTTCGGCAAGTTGGTGGGCGCCGCGATGCACTGCAGCGTTGCGCGTCTCGTAGAAGTCACGCTCCGCGTCAAGGACGACCGCGGGCTTCTGGGACGTCGCACCGGAGTCGAGGTAGACCAGATCCCGGTCGTTACGCACCGTGCGCGAAAGGATCGGGAAATCCTTGCGCAGGGTTGCGACGTCCAGTGGGCTCATACGGTCGCACCAGTGAACTGCTCGTAGCCATTCGCCTCGATCTCATCGGCCAGACCCGGACCACCTTCAGCCACGATCCTGCCCTGCCACATCACGTGCACGAACTCCACCGGGATCTGGCGCAGCAGCCGCGTGGTGTGGGTGATCAGCACAACACCGACCTCGCCACCGGCACGCACCCGGTTGACCCCGTCAGACACGACCTTCAGCGCGTCGACGTCGAGGCCCGAGTCGGTCTCGTCCAGCACGGCGAACCGGGGGTTGAGCAGTTCCATCTGCAGGATCTCGTGACGCTTGCGCTCACCACCGGAGAAGCCTTCGTTGACACTGCGCTCGGCGAAGGACGGGTCGACACTCAGGTTGGCCATGGCACCGCGCATCTCCTTGAGCCAGCCACGCAGGGCGGGGGCCTCGCCGCGCACGGCGGTCACCGCGCTGCGCAGGAAGTTCGACACCGACACACCCGGCACCTCCACCGGGTACTGCATGGCCAGGAACAGCCCTGCCCGGGCGCGCTCGTCGACGCTCATGGCCAGCACGTCCTCCCCGTCGAGGGTGACCGTACCGGCCGTCACGGTGTACGCAGGATGACCGGCCAGCGCATAGGCCAGCGTCGACTTACCCGAGCCGTTCGGGCCCATGATCGCGTGGGTCTGACCCGTGTCGACCGTGAGATTCACCCCCCGCAGGATCTCCTTTGCGCCCGCGTCGGACTCCACCTCGACGTGCAGGTTGTCAATGATCAGTTGGCTCATCGTGCCTCCTCGGTAACTGCGACGAGCACAACCGCTTCGTCGCCGATGGGTTCGAACGCGGGCGGCCCGGAGGGCTCACCGGTACGCAGATCGAAGCGGGAGCCGTGCAGCCAGCACTCGATCTGGCAGTCCGACACCTCGCCCTCCGACAGTGAGACCTCCGCGTGGGAGCACACGTCGCTGACCGCGTAGACCTGACCACCTGCTCGGACGAGCGCTACATCGACACCGTCGATGGTGATCCGACGGGGCTGCCCCTCGCGCAGATCGCCGAGCCGGACGGAAACGCTGCTCATCAGTGCTCCGCTTCGTGGACGTAGCCGAGTTCGGCCTCGACCGCGCGCATCAGTTCGCTGCGGATCATCGGAACGTCGATGCCGTCGAGCACATCCGCGAAGAAGCCGAGCACCACGAGGCGACGTGCCTCCTGCTCGGTGATCCCCCGCGAGCGCAGATAGAACACCTGCTCCTCGTCGAAGCGGCCCGTCGTGCTGGCATGGCCGGCCCCCACCACGTCACCGGTGAGAATCTCCAGGTTGGGCACCGAATCCGCACGCGCGCCGTCGTCGAGCAGCAGATTCCGGTTGATCTCGTAGGTCTGCGTGCCCACGGCGGTCGGCTGGATCAGCACGTCACCGACCCACACGCTGCGGGCACCCTCACCCTGCAGTGCACCTTTGAACACCACGTTGCTGCGGCAGTGCGGCTGAGCGTGATCCACGAACGAGCGGTGCTCGAAACGCTGACCCGCATCGGCGAAGTACAGCCCGCGCACATCGACGTCGCCGCCAGGGCCGGAGTAGTCGACGGTCTGCACCAACCTCACGGCCTCCCCGCCCAGCGTCACCACGACGCTGCGCAGACGAGCATCGCGGCCCACACGGGTCGCGATGTGACCGGCGTGCACCGAGTCGTCCGACCAGTTCTGGATGGACACGAACTCGCAGGATCCTCCGTCGTGAACCACGACCGAGATGTTGCCCGCGTATTGAGCGGTCCCGGTGTGCCGCACCACCACGGTGGCCTTGGCCCCGCGGCCGACCTCGATGAGCAACTGCCCCCACACCACCGGTTCCCGGCCGGTTCCGCGCAGATCGATCAGCAGCGGCTCGGGGTGATTCGTGTCGGCGGGGACCTCCAGCAGCATCGCCTGTCCGCTGTGCGCAGCAGCCAGTGCCGAGATCCGGTCCACCGGGGCGCTGGCGGCGCGAGCCCGCGCCTCGTCCGCGTCGATGGCACGCAGTTCGAGACCGGCCAGGGTGGTCTCCCACTCCAGGTGCCCGTCAGAGCCGACGTCCTCGAGCAGCGGCTTCAGAGCCTTGCGGGGGGCGAACCGCCAGACCTCTTCCCGGCCGGTGGGAATCGGGAAGTCCGCGAGGTCATAGGAACGCAGACTCGACATGGATACCTCGCCCATCAGCCGACGGCTCCTTCCATCTGCAGTTCGATCAGGCGGTTCAGTTCCAGGGCGTACTCCATCGGCAACTCCCGGGCGATCGGCTCCACGAACCCGCGCACGATCATCGCCATGGCCTCGTCCTCGGTGAGCCCCCGCGACATCAAGTAGAAGAGTTGGTCCGCGCCGATCTTCGACACCGTCGCCTCATGTCCCATCGACACGTCGTCTTCACGGATGTCGTTGTAGGGATAGGTGTCGGACCGGCTGATGTCATCTACCAGCAGCGCATCGCACTTCACCGTCGACTTCGAGCCGCGGGCTCCCGGGTTCACCTGGATGAGACCGCGGTACGACGTGCGTCCTCCGCCGCGCGCCACCGACTTGCTGACGATCGTCGACGAGGTGTTGGGGGCGGCGTGCACCATCTTCGCGCCGGCGTCCTGATGCTGGTCCTCACCGGCGAACGCCACCGAGAGGGTCTCCCCCTTGGCGTGTTCGCCCATGAGCCAGACGGCCGGGTACTTCATGGTGACCTTGGAGCCCAGGTTGCCGTCGATCCACTCCATGGTGGCACCCTGCTGGGCGATAGCCCGCTTCGTCACGAGGTTGTAGACGTTCGTGGACCAGTTCTGGATGGTGGTGTAGCGGCAGCGCGCATCCTTCTTGACGATGATCTCCACCACCGCGGAGTGCAGCGAGTCCGTGGAGTAGATCGGCGCCGTACAGCCCTCGACGTAGTGCACATACGCACCCTCGTCGACGATGATCAGCGTGCGCTCGAACTGACCCATGTTCTCGGTGTTGATCCGGAAGTAGGCCTGCAGCGGGATCTCGACGTGCACACCCTTCGGCACGTAGATGAACGAACCGCCCGACCACACTGCGGTGTTGAGCGCTGAGAACTTGTTGTCCCCGGCAGGGATGACCGAGGCGAAGTGCTCGCGGAAGATGTCCTCGTGCTCTCTGAGCCCGGTGTCGGTGTCCAGGAAGATGACACCCTGCTCCTCGAGATCTTCGCGAATCTTGTGGTAGACGACCTCACTCTCGTACTGCGCGGCCACCCCGGCCACCAGCCGCTGCTTCTCGGCCTCGGGGATGCCAAGCCGGTCGTAGGTGTTCTTGATGTCCGAGGGGAGCTCGTCCCACGACGCTGCCTGCTTCTCAGTGGAGCGCACGAAGTACTTGATCGAGTCGAAGTTGATGTGCGACAGGTCCGCACCCCAGGTGGGCATCGGCTTCTTCTCGAACAACCGCAGGCCCTTGAGCCGCAGTTCGAGCATCCACTCGGGCTCGTTCTTCAGAGCCGAGATCTCGCGGACCACGTCCTCACTCAGACCGCGCTTGGCCAGCGCGCCAGCCGCGTCCGGGTCGCTCCACCCGTAGTCGTACCGGCCGAGATCGGCCAACTGATCCACGTTGCTCATGACGAGATCCTTTCGGTTCGGGCCTGGGCCGCGGATGGCGAAACCAGGCAGGTACACACCCCGTCGCCGTGGGCGATCGTGGCAAGTCGAGTGACGTTGGTGTCCAGCAGTCGCGCGAAGGCTGCAGCCTCGGCGTCGCACAATTGCGGGAACTCGTGGGCAGCCTGGGCCACCGGGCAGTTGCGCTGGCACACCTGCATGACCGAAGTCGGTCCCTCTTCGACGGAAGCCGCATACCCATCGGCGGTCAGCAACTCGGCCAGCCTCTCGGCGCGGCGCTGCGGGTCATCGATTCCCGCCAGATGCGGCCGATAACGCTGCTCAAGCTCTTCGGCGCGACGGGCAGCAAACTCCTCCAGGGCGTCTGACTGGACCTGGTGCATGAACCGCATGGCACTGACAGCCAAGTCGTCGTAGGCCTGGTCGAAGCGGCCCCGTCCGATCTCGGTCAAGGAATAGATCCTGGCCGGCCGGCCACGCCGGGGCTGCGGCATCGGGCCGAACGCCGGACGGTCACCGGCCACCACATCTCCAGCGGCTTCCAAGGCGTCGAGGTGTTTGCGCACTCCTGCCGCAGTGATTCCGAGCCTGCGCGACAATTGCGCCGCAGTGGCCGGGCCATCGGACAATAGGCTCTGGGCCACCCGGTCCTGACCGCTCGGCTCGAATTTCACAACTTCATTGTTGCGTAATTCGGTGAACGCGCAAGGGGCGGGGTCGCGATCCGCGTCATCGGGTCTTCCCCATCCGGACTGGGCACCGGGGCCAGTGGCATACGTCACAACCGGTCCGACGCGTTTGCGCCAATTGGGCGACCGGGCGAATGTGGACATATGGCCCGCTACCGAACCACAGTCGACAGCTCCGCACCAGCCGAGGAGGTCTTCGCCTACCTCGCCGACTTCGCCACCGTGGCGCAGTGGGACCCGGGGGTCTCTGATGCCGAATTGACCACCGGTGAGCCCGGTCGCACAGGCGCCCACTACCGGGTGGACGTGCGCTTTCTGTGGCGGACGATCCCCCTCGACTACGAGATCCTCGAGTCCGTCGAACCCGATGGCACCTTCCCGGGGCGGGTGGTGCTCGAGGCGCAGACCTCCGACTTCCGTTCCTACGACGTGATCACGGTCACGCCCCGCGCGGACGGTTGCACCGTCACATACGACGCAAACCTTGCGCTGCTGGGTGTGCGACGCCCGTTCGACCCGCTGCTAGCCGTGGCGTTCCGGGTGATCGGTGACCGTGCCCGTGCCGGCCTAGCCGCCGCGGTCCAGATGCGGCCGGTCGCATGAAGGGCGCAGGCTGGCTCGACGCAGCGCTCGAAGCCACGGTGGTCGGCGGGTTCAGCCGGTTGGGTTACGCCGCGCGGTCACGGATGTTCGACTGGCCAGCAGATCCCGATCTCACAGGGCTGCGGGTACTGGTGACCGGTGGCACCAGCGGTTTAGGGTTCGCGGCTGCGAACCGGTTGGCGAACGCCGGCGCCCGGGTGGCGATCTCGGGAAGAGACCAGGCCCGCCTTGACGACGCCGCGGACCGGATCGGGGCCGGCGCTGCGCGGCCCGTCACCACTCGAGCCGATGCCGGCGAATTGGACGAGGTCGCCAGGAGTTTCCACGAAGCGGTGGCCGGGCTGGGCGGACTCGATGTGGTGATCAACAACGCCGGCGCACTCACCCACGACTACCGAACCACCTCACAGGGTTACGAGCAGACCTTCGCGGTACACGTCCTCGGGCCGTTCCTGCTCACCGAGTTGGCCATTCCGCAGATCGGAGCGCACGGCCGGATCATCACCGTCGCCTCCGGCGGCATGTACAGCGAGCGCCTGGATCCGGCAACGATGCAGATGACCCGCGAGGACTACGACGGGGTGGCAGCTTATGCCCGCGCGAAGCGGGTCCAGGTGTCATTGAACGCACAATGGGCCCTGCGCCTACCCGACGGCCCCGTTTTCGCCGCGATGCATCCGGGCTGGGCGGACACCCCCGGCGTCCAGGACTCGCTGCCGGGCTTCCGGCGGATCACGGCACCCATCTTGCGGACACCGGATCAAGGTGCCGATACCGCCGTCTGGCTCACCTACGCGCAGGTACCGACGGGACAGTTCTGGCTGGACCGACGTCCCCGCAGCACCGTTCGAATCCCCGGTCGCGGAGCTGATCCGAAGGACGCCGAACGGGCCTTCCACGAGGTCGCTGACATGGTTGCGGCCTATGGACCGGAGGCGGAGGTGGCTGCGTCGCTGCCTACCATTGAGGCGTGAACGCCGTCGACATCGAGGCACTGAGCGTCAACTACGGCGCAAAGCACGCAGTACAGGGCCTCGACCTCAGAGTGCGGCCTGGGACGACCTGCGTCCTGCTCGGTCCCAATGGAGCAGGCAAGACCACCACTTTGAGTGTGCTGCTCGGCCTGCGACCCGCAGACTCTGGGCGAGTCAGCGTACTCGGCCGGGATCCTCGCGATCCGGCCTTGCGACACCTGATCGGCGTGGTGCTGCAGGATGGCGGGCTGCCGATGGCCGCCAAGCCGGTGGCGATCGTGCACCACTTCGCCCGGCTCTACAGCAACCCTCTGCCTTTGCCCGAACTCATGGAGAAACTGGGACTCGAACACCTCGACCGGCCTTACCGGCGGCTGTCAGGTGGTGAGCAGCAGCGCGTCAAACTCGCGGTGGCCATGATTGGCCGGCCGCAGTTGCTTGTGCTGGACGAGCCGACCACAGGCATGGACCCCGCCGCCCGCCGGGTCTTCTGGACGCTCATCGACGAACTGCGCCAGCAAGGGGTCACGACACTGATGACCACTCATCAGCCCGATGAAGCCGGCACGCGGGCGGATCAAATCGCCGTCATCCACCACGGCCAGGTCATCGCCGACGACGCCCCGGACCGACTGATCGAGGCCTCGCCTGTGTGGTTCACATGCGCTCGTCACCTGGACTTGTCCACGCTACGTCAGGTACTTGGTGATGAGTACGACGTGGCCGAGGTCGAACCGGGTCGCTACCGGGTCCGCGGCGATGTGGACGTTCCCCAGATGTCAGCGATCGAGGCGTGGGTGGCAGGACACGGCGACGGCCGCCAAGCGGTGACGATGGTACGCAGCCTGGAAGAGGCCTACCTGGAGATGACCGGGGGTTCGGCGTGGTGAGTCTGGACATGCGAGCGGGTAGTTCGGCGGCCTCTCCGGCACGGCGGGTGTGGGCGCAGGCCGTGTTCGATACGGGAAATCTGCTGCGCAACGGCGAGAACCTACTGCTGACCCTTGTGATCCCGGTGGCCGTGCTGCTGCTTGCCCTGATGACCCCACTGGGCGGTGAGCGTTCCGAAGCGCAGTCACTGGTGGCCGCGCTGAGCCTCGCCGTACTCGCCACCGCGTTCACCTCCCAAGCCATCAGCACCGGGTTCGACCGCCGCTACGGAGTGCTTCGGATGTTGGGTCTGTCGCCGCTGGGTGTGCGTGGGCTGCTGCTGGCCAGGGCGCTGGTCAGCCTGCTGGTCATCGCCGGTCAGAGCCTGTTGCTGGTCGTGCTCACCGGGGTGGTGGGCGGTTGGTGGCCCGACGACGCCGCGCAACTGCTGCAGGCAGGGCTGGGCGTGGTCTTGGCCGTGTGGGCACTTAACGCCTGGGCGCTGCTGCTGGCTGGCGCCTTACGTGCCGAGGCAACGCTTGCCGTGGCCAACGCCGTGTTCCTGCTACTGATGTTCGGCGGGGGCTTGATCATCCCGGCCGATTCGCTGCCCTGGTCGGCCTTCACCGCGTGGCTACCCACAGGCGCCCTGGTGGACGCGATGACTGAGCCCGTTCTGGCCTGGTTGCCGCTGCTGGTGCTGGTGCTCTGGGGGTCCGTGGGCACCCTCCTGGCCTCTCGCTTCTTCCGCTGGCAGGCGTGACCCGCCCCGACTGCCGGGCCAGGTGACGGCTGGACGTACGCTCGATGTCGTGGCAGTGGACATGGTTCGCGAAACAGTGACGGTGACCTCCGCAATCGCCCCGCTGTGGCTCCGCCGGGTGTTCTGGGCCAATCTCGTGGCACAGGTTGCCATCGTGATCACCGGCGGGATCGTTCGGGTGACCGGCAGTGGTTTGGGCTGCCCGACCTGGCCCGAGTGCGTGGACGGCTCCATCACCCCCACGTCGGCGCAGACCGAGGCCTGGCACAAGTACGTGGAGTTCGGCAACCGTACGCTCACCGGCGTTCTCATGATCCTCGCGATCGCCGCAGTCATCGGGGCTTTCGTGTGGCGCCGGCGGTCCGGCATCTCCCGGCCGTGGGTGCTGACTCTGGCCGCAGTCCCCTTGCTGGGCACGATCGCCCAGGCGATCCTCGGCGGCATCACAGTGCTCGTGGACCTTCACCCGATGGCCGTCGCCGGGCACCTTTTGCTGTCGATGGCGGTCATTGCAGCCTGTGTTGCTTTGGTCCAGTTCGCTGCAGAGCCGGTGGATCCGCCCGGTACACCAGTCACCCGCACGACGACCCGCGTTCTGGGCAATGCCCTGATCGCAGTCACCTCGGTCATCGTGATCATGGGCACGGTCGTGACCGGCTCCGGACCTCACGCGGGCGACGCTGCCACCGTCCGACTCGATCTGGATCCGCGCCTGGTCAGCTGGCTGCACGCGGACGTGGTGCTGCTGTTCATCGGCCTGCTGATCGGGATGCTGGCGTTGCTGTATGTCGACGATGTGCCACGCGCCGCCAGGACTCGGGCGCTGTGGGTCGTGGCCTTCGCGATCCTGCAGGCCACGATCGGCTACGTGCAGTACTTCACGAGTCTGCCGTGGGTCCTGGTGACCCTTCACCTACTCGGAGCGTGTCTGGTGTGGGTAGGTGTGTGGCGGCTTCGTCTGAGCCTCACTGAGCGAACGATTGCCTCGCGTCAGGGGTGACCTGCTTACGCACCACCCAGGCAAGGACCTCGGCGGCCGCCGGATGGGAGAGCAGTTCCAGGTTCGGTTCGGTCGCGTCGAAGTCACGCAGCAGCCAGCCATCCGGGCCACGGACGATTTCAACGCGCGCCTGCACGATCTGTTCGGCGCCGCCCGCGCGCTCCACCACGTGATCGACGAGGTCCACGAGGTCCCCTTCAGGAGCACCACCCGCTGAGCCGGATGAATCGATGCAGTGCGAGATCCGTCCGCCCAGGACCACCACGGCGACGCACTGGTCCGCGTGCGAGTCCATATCCGCTTGCGCCAGCACCGTTCGTCCGTGCTCCAGCAGTTCAGCGGCGATGACCGCTGCCTCCTGCGCGGATTCGGCGACGACACCCGGGCGTCGCGGCTCCCGGACATTCGGCTGGACGCGAATCCTGGACCACTGCCGGGCGTGGATCTGAGCGGTGAAAGCGTCGAGTGGATCCCCCGGCTCGATCCAGACACAGTCGACCGTGGGGACCCCGGCGATGGCGAAGTCCCGGATCTGGCTCCGGTCGGTATTGCGGGCCAAGACGACGCCCGGATTGTCCAGAAGGGTCACGTCCTCCACCGCACGCGCCCATTTCAGGAAGACCTGTCGCCGATCACCGGCATCGGTCCGGCGCACCAGCACAAGATCGAAGTCAGACCATTCGACCGCTGCGTCCCACCGGACCGGCAGCGCTTCCAGCCCGGCGCCTGCAAACGCGCTCAGAGCCAGGGCTGTTTCAGGATCGTCGCCACCGGCATCCGTGACGTAGGCGACCCGTGGTTGCATCAGCCCAGCAGCAACGGATCGATCGCCACCGCCAGGAACAGCAGCGCGAGGTAGGTGATGGACCAGTGGAACAACCGCATCGGCCGAGGATCTGCCCCTGCCCGGGTGCGCCGCCGCAGGAGGTACGCCTCGCCGAGGAATACCGCACCCAGCACCACGGCGCTGACGCTATAGATCCAGCCCATCGGCGCGACAGGTACCAGCGCCAATGAGGCGATGACGGTGGCGGCCGAGTACCAGAGGATCTGGTCGGCAACGTGCTTGGTCTCTGCGACCACGGGCAGCATGGGCACGCCGGCCGAGCCGTAGTCGTCCCGGAATCGCAAGGACAGCGGCCAATAATGCGGCGGGGTCCACAGGAAGATCACGAGGAACAGCACCCAGGGCGTCCAGGACAGATGCCCGGTGATCGCAGCCCAGCCGATCAGCACCGGGAAACATCCGGCCGCACCGCCCCACACGATGTTCTGCGAGGTGCGGCGTTTGAGGATCATGGTGTAACCGACGACGTACAAGAAGATGGCCAAGCCTGCCAGTCCCGCCGCCAGCAGGTTGGTGGTCAGCGCCAACCACACCACCGACAGCGCGCTCAGCGCACTTCCGAACGCCCAACCGGCCGCAGGACTGATTCGTCCCGTGACCATCGGCCGCGCGCTCGTACGCTTCATCACCGCGTCGATGTCCCGGTCGTACACACTGTTCATCGAGTTGGCCCCCGCTGCCGCCAGAGAGCCCCCGATCAGCGTTGCCAGCAACGTGTTCAGCGGTGGCAGCCCACGAGCCGCGAGCACCATGGCAGGCACGGTGGTGACCAGCAGAAGTTCGATGATCCGCGGTTTGGTCAGCGCGAGGTAGGCCCGCCAGGTGCTGTTCCGGGTCCGCTCCCGGGAAGCGAGGTCGGTACTGGCCACCCCTGCAGACTACAGGGGTCAGCCGCTGCGCGGGACATCCCGGGATCCGATTGGCCGGGAGGCCGGGTGTGCGGGCACAGTGGGCACATGACCGACACCTTCCAGATATCCCCGGCGGCGCGTGGCCTACGGCGAATGTTGGCCCTGCCACCCCGGTGGATCGAGCGCCTGGCAGGACCTGCCCCGCAGCTGGACGGCCGGACGTTGGACCCGGCCGTTCACCTGCTGGTGCGGGCCAACGAACGACTGCAGGCGACGGGCAAGGACGGCGATCTGCAGCACAGACGTGATGGGATCAGGCGCTCCAGCAGGCTCATCATGCCCACCTTGCAGGGCATCTCGGTGACGAACAGAACTCTTCCGGGCCCGGACGGAGCAATTCCCGTACGGGTCTATCGCAGTCATCGGTCGGTGGGTCCGTTGCCCGTCATCGTGTATTTCCATGGTGGCGGCTGGGTGGTCGGTGACCTGGACAGCCACGACGGTTCGTGCCGCATGCTCGCCGGCCACAGCGGAGCGGCAGTTGTGTCAGTGGACTACCGTCTCGCTCCAGAATTCCCCTTTCCTGGACCCCTGGATGATGCCTGGGCGGCGTTCCGGTACGTCTTCGACCATCCCGGGGAATTCGGGGGCGTCCCTGGGCTGGTGGCGGTCATGGGCGACAGCGCTGGAGCGAATCTTGCGGCGGCCGTCTGCCTGCGCGGACGCGACGACGGTCCGCTCCCTCGGGCCCAGATCCTCATCTATCCCGCCACGGACCTGCGTATGGAGCAGCCCTCCATCGACACCTTCGCCGATGGCTTCCTGCTCACCAAAGCCGACATGATCTGGTATCGCGAGCAGTACCTCACCGATCCCGCCCAGATGTCCGACCCGCTGGTCTCGCCACTGCTGGCCCCCGATGTCAGTGGGTTGCCGCCCACCCAGGTGTGGACGGCTGGGTTCGATCCCTTGCGGGACGAGGGTGCGCGCTACGCGCAACGTCTGCAGGACGCCGGTGTCGCCTGCAGGTACACCTGCTTGGACGACCAGGTGCACGGATTCTTCTCGATGGGGGTCCTGCCCGGCGGGATGACGCGGGTCGCGGACATCTGTCGCAGTGCTGGCGAGCTGGTTCGCTCCACACACGGCACGACACGAATCTCCTCTGGCTGACCACTGCGCTTGACCCCGCACTGGCGCTACGCTGAGGCGGCACAACTGATGGAGAGGACACCGCCTTGAGCGTCGAATGGACCGACTTGGACCGACGAGCGGTGAACACCGCTCGTGCCTTGGCAATGGACGCCGTCCAGAAGGTAGGCAACGGCCACCCCGGAACCGCGATGAGCCTGGCCCCTGCCGCCTACTTGCTGTACCAGCGATTCTTGCGCCACGATCCCGCGGATCCCCGCTGGATCGGCCGTGACCGTTTCGTTCTGTCCAACGGCCACTCGAGCCTGACGCAGTACATCCAGTTGTACCTGTCGGGATATGGTTTGGAACTCTCTGACCTCGAGGCGTTCCGGACCTGGGGCAGTCTCACCCCCGGACACCCGGAGTATCACCACACTGTTGGCATCGAGACGACCACGGGCCCTCTGGGCCAGGGGTATGCCACCGGTGTGGGCATGGCGATGGACGCGCGCTTTGTCCGCGGGTTGTTCGATCCCGCCGCCGAGACTGCCAGCAGCCCGTTCGACCATCGCGTGTGGGTCTTCGCCGGGGACGGCTGCGTACAGGAAGGCATCACCAGTGAGGCCGCCAGCCTCGCCGGACACCAGGGGCTGGGCAACCTCATCGTGATCTACGACGACAACCACATCTCGATCGAGGGGAACACCGAAGTCTCGTTCAGCGAGGACGTACTGGCCCGGCACGCCGCCTATGGTTGGCACACCCAACACGTGGACCTGGGAGTCGACGGCGACGTGGACGTGCAGGGTTTGGCACGTGCGATGCGCAACGCCATGGACGAGACGGGGCGGCCGTCCATCATCGGACTGCGGTCGATCATCGCGTGGCCGGCACCGGACCTGCAGAACACTGGCAAATCCCACGGCTCGGCGCTCGGCGTGGA
>JALOLM010000274.1 GCA_025455985.1 Candidatus Nanopelagicales bacterium
CGAGGGTCTGTTCGCATGGACCGCGGGCCTGCTGGCCCTCATCGCGGCCGCCATCTGGATCGGAGCCAGAGTTCGATGAGCACACACGACAACCTGCCGGCCACCACGACCGCCGATGAGCAGGCTGCCATCGAGGCGGCCACCGCCGCGTTGCCCGCGCACGCGCCGCGTCGCACCGATGTGGACCCCAAGGCCGCCCGCCGGGCGGAGCGCCAGGTCGCCCTGATGTTCCTGGGCTCCGCGCTGATGACCGTGCTGTTCGTGGTGGCCTTCGTGGCCATCCCTGTGGACGAGACGGTCTACATCTGGGGTATCGGCCCGACGAATGCCAGCAACATCGCACTGGGTGTGACCTTCGGGCTGGCGATCTTCCTCATCGGGGCCGGCGCCATCCACTGGTCGAAGAAGCTGATGAACGAGAAGGAAGTCGTCCAGTTGCGCCACCCCCTGTCCTCCACCGATGAGGACCGGCAGGCGGCCATCGACGCCTTCGACGAGTACTCGGCCGACTCCGGGTTCGCCCAACGGCCGATCATCCGGCGCTCGCTGATCACCGCCATGGTGCTTTTCCCCATCCCACTGGTCGTGATGCTGCGCGACCTGGGTCCGCTGCCCGGCACAGTGCTGCGGGAGACCCTGTGGCGTCCCGGTTCGCGGATCATCACCGACCCCACCGGCCGCCCCATCCGGCCCTCCGACCTGGCCATCGGCGGCCTCATCTCCGCCATCCCCGAAGACCTGCCGGCGGTGCAGGAGGAGGAGCACAACCTCAACGCCCGCGCCAAGGCAGCGATCATCCTGGTCCGCATGGAGCCGCAGGAGATCGTCTCCCAGCAGGGCGACAACTGGGACTTCGGCGGCATCCTCGCCTACTCGAAGATCTGCACGCACGTCGGCTGTCCGATTGCGCTGTACCAGCAGCGGACGCATCATTTGTTATGTCCCTGTCACCAGTCGACCTTCGACCTGGCTGACTCCGGCAACGTCGTTTTCGGGCCTGCGGCTCGCCGGTTACCACAACTACCGATAACGATCGACCCTGAGGGCTTCCTCGTCGCCGTCGACGGCTTCGCCGAACCTGTGGGTCCCAGCTTCTGGGAGCGTGGCAACTCATGAGCGCGACAGTGAAGGCCGCAGGCAAGACCACCCGTTGGGTGGACGACCGGCTGGCCTCCAGCAACTTCCTCAAGCGGAGCATGGGCAAGGTGTTCCCCGAGCACTGGTCCTTCATGCTCGGAGAGATCGCCCTGTACAGCTTCATCGTGGTGCTGCTGTCCGGCGTCTACCTCACGCTGTTCTTCAAGCCCTCCATGATCGAGATCGTCTACAACGGCTCCTACGTGCCGCTGAAGGGCGTGCAGATGTCCGAGGCCTACGCCTCGACACTGGACATCTCTTTCGACATCCGGGGCGGCCTGCTCATGCGGCAGGTCCACCACTGGGGTGCGCTCTTCTTCGTCGCAGCGATCTCCGTGCACCTGTGCCGTGTCTTCTTCACCGGTGCCTTCCGCAAACCCCGCGAGATGAACTGGGTGATCGGCGTCGGTCTGCTCACCCTGGCGCTGCTGGCCGGCTTCGCGGGTTACTCGCTGCCCGACGACCTGCTGTCCGGTACGGGCCTGCGCATCGCCCAAGGCATCATGCTCTCCATGCCGCTGATCGGCACGTATCTGAGTTTCTTCGTCTTCGGAGGCGAGTTCCCAGGCACGGACTTCGTCAGCCGGCTGTACGGAGTGCACATCCTTCTTGTACCGGGATTGATCCTGGCGCTGCTCACTGCGCACCTGATCATGGTCTGGTACCAGAAGCACACCCAGTTCCCCGGCCCGGGCCGCACGAACGACAACGTCGTCGGCTACCGCTTGATGCCGATCTACATGGCCAAGGCCGGCGGGTTCTTCTTCGTGGTGTTCGGCATCATCACCCTGATCTCAGGGCTGGTGACCATCAACCCGATCTGGTTGTACGGCCCGTACACCCCGGACCAGGTGACCGCGGGCTCACAGCCCGACTGGTACATCGGTTGGCTCGAGGGAGCCCTGCGGATGATGCCCAATGTGGAGTGGGTCATCTTCGGGTACACGATCAGCTGGAACATCCTGATCCCTGCTGCCATCGTCCCGGGCATCATCTTCACCGTGATGGGTCTGTATCCCTGGATCGAACAGTGGGCCACCGGCGACAAGCGTGAGCACCACCTGCTCGACCGGCCTCGGAACGCCCCGGTGCGGACGTCGCTGGGAGCCATGGCCCTGTCGTTCTACATCCTGCTCTGGATCGGCGGCGGCAACGACCTGATCGCGGCCTTCTTCGATCTGTCCATCGAGATGATCACGTGGGTCCTGCGAATCGCGATCTTCGTGGTACCGCCGCTGGTGTTCATCGCCACCAAGCGGATCTGCCTGGGCTTGCAGCGCCGAGACCGCGACAAGTTGCTGCACGGCATGGAGACCGGGAACATCCTGCGACTGCCGCACGGTGAGTTCATCGAGATTCACGCCCCCATCTCGGACGAGGAGAAGGCGGTCCTGCTCGCCAAGCCGGACCACAAGCCCTTGCCTGCGCCCGAGGAGTACGACGAGAACGGCGTGGCCCATCCGGCTGCGCGCAAGGAACGCCTGCGGGCCAAGCTGTCGAGTTTCTACTACACCGACAACATCGCGTTGCCGACTCCCGAGGAACTCGAGGCCGCCGAGGCGCACCTGCGCCATGAGGTCGAAGAGGCGGCGCCTGCGCTCGAGGAAGACCGGCGCCTGGTGCCTGCTCACGACGGCTCGGTGCTGCACGACCCGGCGACCGACCGCAAGTAGTCACACGACGGCAAGGGCCCCGCTCCCCCGCATGTCTCTTGGGGAGCGGGGCCCTTGCCATGCTGCGACAGCGCCCAACCGGCGGGACAAGCCCCCCAGCGGCCCATCGCTCACCCCCGGATCAGCAGCGGACTCCAGGTGCGGAGGGGAAGGTGCGGGAGCACCCGCGCAGCCGCGGATGGTTCTGCTCGGCACGCTCACGTGGCAGCTGGCATCAGGTCGGACCACGACGGCGAGAGTGAACCTCATCAGCGGCGAGCGCGACCTCGTGCAGAGGCTCAAGGAGGTTCGCGTGAACATCTCGGTGGGGGTGACCCGGCGGGCGCGGAATCCACGGACCACGACAAGAACGCGGACGCGGCGGCGCTCCCGCCTCGGCGTGCGCGAGATTCATGATCATTCCGGGACAGCGTGCCTAGCATGCTGCCTCAGCATGGTCGCGGATTCTGTGCAGCATTCTGAGAGTCATGGGCACATGCCCCAGTTCCATCACTGCCCGATATCGGAACCCCCGGAGGTTGGCTCGGCCGCGCAGGCGCAGTCGAATCAGGAGTCGGCACTTGTCGTTCGCGGTCGGCTTCAGAACCATCACAGATGAGGTGATGGTGTCCGGATCCCGGATGGTCAGCACGATCGACCTGTTCGGTTCGATTGCCTCGACCAGGAAGCCGTTGCCGTCGCGATCGGTGGGCATGACGTCCCCAACCTGCAGGTGCTGCAGCTCCGCAACGATGCGAGGTGCGCTCGGCACACCGCCGTTGTCGAGTCTGTCGAATGCGTACCAACCTGCCCGGGTGTAGGCGCCCATCTGAACCAGCCAAGGCCACACTGCGCTCGCCGGGGCATCGATCGCGACCGCGTTCGTCGCTGCATATTGCGGCTCGGCAACGATGTCGTCGCCGGGCATGGATTCGCTGACTTCGTCCTGCTCGGCGCCCAAGGTGAGTTGCTTCCCTCGCACCGCGAACACACCTGCCACAGTCGCGGCGCAGCCGAGGAGAACAAACACCGGTCGAAACAAG